>JASFMT010000001.1:0-35936 GCA_050117455.1 Gammaproteobacteria bacterium
AAAACTGAATAATGCGTTTTTCATTACGTCTCACTTCAATGGGTTTTAACAAATTCGTGTCATAATACAGGACAACTTCCAGGACTAAAGTGCAGGTTAAATGCCATTTGCGGGACGATTTTTACAGATGGCGCTGGATTCATTGATGGCTCACTGGTGTAAGTTGCACACGGATCAACCCGACTGATTAATGCCACAGATCCGTAATTACGCTGCACCGGGTTTCGTTTTAATCCCGGTAAACTGTAGGGCTTAAGTTGCAGTGGATCAATACCCATTTATATAATTCGAGTCCGGGTAATATTCAGGCAGAATGCAATGCGGGTAACCTGTAGTATGGACAGTTTCCCACGTGAACCTGTGTTCGTTCTTTTATTAATTGACTAACAGACTATTTTCCAACATTGAGCCTTATTACTGCAACGTGTCCCAGACCCATCAAAAACAGCAACTCATTAATGAGTTAAAATGTCTTCTGCCGGAGAGCGCCGTGCTGGACTCTGAAGAGGACCTGCGCCCTTACGAATGTGACGGCCTGTCCGCATACCGTGAATTACCCATGGTGGTGGTATTACCCGAAACCGTAGAGCAAGTACAGTCCATTGTCACGTGTTGTGCTGCAATGAACGTCCCCGTTGTGGCCCGGGGCGCCGGCACCGGGTTATCCGGTGGCGCATTGCCGCTGTCCAACGGTGTGTTACTAAGTCTGGGGAAATTCAATGCTATTCTGGATATCGACCAACTGAACCGTACCGCCCGTGTGCAACCGGGTGTGCGCAACCTCGCTATCTCCGAAGCCGTCGCACCGTATGGACTGTATTATGCGCCGGACCCGTCATCGCAAATTGCCTGTTCCATCGGCGGTAACGTGGCGGAAAATTCCGGCGGTGTGCATTGCCTGAAATATGGTCTGACCGTACACAATATCCAGCAACTAAAAATTGTCACCATCGACGGGGAGTTGATGACCATTGGCGGCAGTGGATTTGATGCGGCGGGCTACGATTTGCTGGCATTAATGACCGGTTCCGAAGGGATGCTCGGCATCATCGTGGAAATCACCGTGAAACTGCTGCCCAGGCCGGAGTTTGCGCAAGTTGTGCTGGCCGCGTTTGATGATGTGGTGAAAGCAGGCCGCGCGGTGGGTAATATCATCGCGGCCGGTATCGTGCCGGCGGGTCTTGAAATGATGGACAATCCTTCCATTCGTGCCAGTGAAGCATTCGTCCATGCCGGTTATCCCGTGGATGCCGCGGCCATTTTATTATGTGAACTTGATGGCAGTGAAGCGGATGTTGAGGAGCAGATCGCCAAAGTGAATAACGAGTTAGAACAGGAAGGCGCAACACAGATCCGTGTTTCCGCCAGTGACGAGGAACGGGAAATCATGTGGAAGGGGCGCAAAGCGGCTTTTCCTGCCGTGGGCCGTATATCGCCGGATTACTATTGCATGGATGGCACTATTCCCCGCCGCCAATTGCCGCACGTGTTACAGCGTATTAGTGAACTGTCCGAAGAATTTGGTTTGCCGGTGGCTAATGTATTTCACGCCGGTGATGGCAATCTGCATCCGTTGATTCTTTACGATGCCAACCAGGATGGTGAGTTGCATAAGGCCGAAGAGCTGGGTGGCAGGATTCTGGAACTTTGTGTCGAAGTCGGCGGCACTATTACCGGTGAACATGGTGTCGGTATCGAAAAGATCAACCAGATGTGTGTGCAGTTTTCACCGCTGGCGTTACAACAGTTTCATGCAATCAAGGACGCGTTTGATGAAAAGCAGTTGCTAAATCCCGGCAAAGCGGTTCCCACCCTGCATCGTTGCGCGGAGTTCGGCGCTATGCATGTCCATGGCGGCAAGCTGCCGTTTCCTGAGCTGGAACGGTTTTGATGGTGTTGTCGTGAGCGATATTTCCCAGCAACTACAATCCCGGGTTGAGCGGGCGTACCGGGAAAAAACACCATTGGTGATCCAGGGGGGGGATTCAAAGTCCTTTTATGGCAATCCCTGTGATGGCGAACCGCTGTCCGTCGGCGAGCACAAAGGTATCGTGGAATACGAACCCAAGGAACTGGTTGTCACGGTACGCGCCGGCACCCCTTTGCAGGAATTAAAGCAGATCCTCGCTGATGAAGGCCAGATGCTGGCCTTTGAACCACCCGCCTTTGGCGATGGTGCGACCATTGGCGGCACCATTGCCTGTGGTTTTTCCGGGCCCCGCCGCCCGTTTGCCGGCAGTGCGCGTGACTTTATGCTGGGTTGCAAAGTATTAACCGGCAAAGGGGAGGTGATCGACTTTGGTGGCAAGGTAATCAAGAATGTCGCCGGTTACGATGTCTCCCGCTTAATGACCGGTGCGTTGGGGACGCTTGGGGTATTGCTGGAAGTGTCGTTAAAGGTATTGCCGGTGCCGGAGGTTGAAATGACCCTTGTCATGCCCTCGCATGTTAACGAATCCCTTGATGTCATGAACGCCCGTGCCGGCCAGCCGGTGCCATTAACGGCGGCCTGTTACGATGGCGAAGCGGTGCTTATGCGATTATCAGGGACCGAAAGTGGTATTAAGGACGCGCGCCGGAAAATTGCCGGCGATGAATTGAAAATGGGCGCGGATTTCTGGCGGCAGTTAAATGAACAGGAACACTTTTTCTTTGGTGACGATATGCCGTTATGGCGGTTATCGTTGGCGCCGGCAGCGTTGCACCTGGGTATTCCCGGCAGTTGGTTGTTTGACTGGGGTGGCGCCTTGCGCTGGCTGAAAACCGATTTGCCGCCGTCCGATGTGCGTGATGCGGTAGCGGCGGAAGGAGGTCATGCCACGTTGTTTCGCCATCGCGAGTACTGGGGACAGGAATCTTGCAACGTTTTTCATCCGTTGCCGGCTCCCTTGATGAGCATTCATCAAAAATTAAAACACGCCTTTGACCCGGAAAAAATTCTTAATCGCCATCGCTTTTATGAGGATGTCGTGTAATGCGCACGGCGTTCGTCAAACCCTATAGCGAATCAGAACAGGGCGAGATCGCCAACGATATCCTGCGCCGTTGCGTGCATTGCGGATTTTGCAACGCCACCTGTCCCACCTATCAATTACTGGGCGATGAACTGGATGGACCGCGGGGGCGAATCTATCTGATCAAGCAAATGCTGGAAGGCAAAGAGGTGAGTGAAAAATCGCAGTTGCACCTTGACCGTTGCCTCATTTGCCGCGCCTGCGAAACCACTTGCCCATCCGGCGTGGAATATTCGAAGTTACTGGAAATCGGCCAGGAACTGGTGGAACAAAAAGTCGAGCGTAGTTTCTGGCAACGGACGAAGCGTTCGGTATTTAACAAGGTACTGCCCAATATTCAGCAGTATCGCTGGTTACTGGCGGTGGGGCGCTGGTTCAAATTTATGATTCCCGGTCATCTGGAATCCGGCCTGCAGGTAAAAAAACCCCGGTTGGCATTTCCGTCCGCTACCCATCAAAAGAAAATGTTGTTGTTAAAAGGTTGCGTGCAGTCGCAACTGGCTCCGGATATTAACAGAGCCGCCGCGCAGGTGGCGGATCGGCTGGGTGTGACGTTGATGGAAGAAAGTGCCGATAATGTTTGTTGCGGTGCCCTCAGTCAGCATCTGGCAAAAACAGATGATGCACAACAAACGATGCGTGACAATATTGACCGCTGGTGGCCACAAATCGAGGAAGGTATCGACGGCATTGTGGTGACAGCCAGCGGCTGCGCGCCCCATGTCAAACATTACGGTTACCTGCTGCGTCATGATTCGGCGTATGCGAAAAAAGCGCAGCGGGTCTCCGAACTGGCGCAGGATCTCAGTGAAACCATAACCGGTCTGGATACCGGTGCGTTAACGCCGTTAGAGCAAGCCAAAAAAGTGGCCTTTCATTCGCCGTGCACGTTGCAACATGGCCAGAAACTGGTGGATGTTGTGGAGCCGCTACTGCAACAACTGGGCTATCAGTTAACACCGGTTGCCGATGCGCATTTGTGCTGTGGCGCCGCGGGAACTTACACCTTGTTGCAAAAAGAGATTTCTGAACAATTGCTGATAAATAAAATCACTGCCCTGGAGAAAAACCAGCCGCAGGTTATCGCTACCGCCAATATCGGCTGCCTGAAGCATTTGCAGCGCGATGCCTCGGTGCCGGTGAAACACTGGGTGGAACTGCTGGCGGAAAACAATTTATGACAATTGGCACAGGTTTTACGCGGTTGATCGTGATAAAGTAACCCTTTTATACTACGCGACTATTTTTCAATCCATAATCCTAAGTGAGACGTTAGCATGTCGAAAACTTCATTTATTCCACCGGTACGCACCCTGATGGGGCCGGGACCCTCCGATGTCCATCCCCGTATCCTGAGCGCCATGGCGCGGCCTACCATCGGGCACCTGGACCCGGTATTTGTCGCCATGATGGACGACATGAAGGAAATGCTCCAGTACGCCTTTAAAACCCAAAACCAGCTGACTATTCCCGTCTCGGCACCGGGTTCCGCCGGCATGGAAACCTGTTTCGTTAACCTGGTGGAACCGGAAGACAAGGTGATCATTTGTCAAAACGGCGTGTTTGGCGGGCGCATGAAAGAGAACGTGGAGCGCATCGGCGCGACTGCGGTGATGGTGGAAGACGAATGGGGGGCAGCCGTGGACCCCGACAAGCTGCGTGATGCGTTAAAAGCCAATCCGGACGCTAAAATCGTCGCCTTTGTGCATGCGGAAACCTCCACCGGTGCGTGCTCAGACGCTCAACAACTGTGCGAGATAGCTCGTGAAAATGATTGCCTGACCATTGTCGATGCGGTGACATCGCTGGGCGGCAGTCCACTGGAAGTGGATAACTGGGGTATCGACGCCATTTATTCCGGGACCCAAAAGTGTTTGTCCTGTACCCCCGGCCTGTCGCCGGTAAGCTTCAGCGAGCGCGCCATCGAAAAAATCAAGGGCCGCAGCAAGAAAGTGCAAAGCTGGTTCCTGGACCTTAACCTGGTCATGGGTTACTGGGGCGGCGAAGGCAAGCGCGCCTATCACCATACCGCACCCATTAATGCACTCTACGGTTTGCATGAAGCGCTGGTTATGTTGCAGGAAGAAGGACTGGAAAATGCCTGGGCCCGTCACCAACGCAACCACAACATTTTACGCGCCGGTATCGAAGCCATGGGGCTGGAGTTTATCGTCAAGGAACAGGACCGTTTGCCGCAACTCAACAGCGTTACTATTCCTCAGGGCGTCGACGAAGCGCTGGTCAGAAAGCGCTTGCTGGACGAATTTAACCTGGAAATCGGCGCAGGACTGGGCGCATTGGCCGGTAAAGTATGGCGTATCGGCTTGATGGGTTATGCCAGCCGTCCGGAAAATATCCTGTTGTGCCTCGGTGCACTGGATGCCATTCTCACTGATTTGAAGGCACCTATTAACTCCGGTGTTGGTGTCAAAGCGGCTAATGAAGAAATGATGAAGAAATAAAAGACCTCAACGCAAAGGCGCAAAGGCGCAAAGGTTAAAAAACATATAAAAACCAAAAAGCGTATTGTTGCGTATAAAACTATAAAAATTTTAAGAACCTTCGCGTCCTTGCGTCTTTGCGTTAAAAAATCCAGCATTGAAGATGCTCCCATAATAACTTTCCTTCCACGTATTAATAGACTGGCTCAGGAGTTTACATGACTGACCGGTTTTCCCACCATGGGCCGCACGGCAAGGTCTGGCGTATTGCCGCGCCGATGATTCTGTCCAACCTGACCGTGCCGTTACTGGGCATTGTTGATACCGCCGTGGTTGGCCATCTTGACGAACCTCATCATATGGGGGCGGTGTCCGTGGGCGCGGCGATTTTCGGTATTGTGTTCTGGGGTTTTGGCTTTTTACGCATGGGTACTACCGGACTGACCGCGCAGGCCTATGGTGAGAATAATAACGATGAGTTGCGCGCCACGCTGGCGCGAGCATTGTTGATTGCCGGTGTTATTGCTCTGGTGATCATTTTTCTGCAAATTCCCATCGCGTGGATTGCCTTTAATGTTATCCAGGGCAGTGAACTGGTGGAACAACATGGCCGGGTTTATTTCGATATTCGCATCTGGAGTGCTCCGGCCACGTTTATGAACTACGTGCTGCTGGGCTGGTTTCTCGGCCTGCAAAACGCCCGCTCGCCTTTGTACCTGCTGACGTTTGTCAACCTTGTTAATATGCTGCTGGACTATTTATTTGTGATGGGGCTGGGGTATGGCGCAAACGGCGTGGCCTGGGCATCGCTGATCGCGGAGTATCTCGGGCTTGGCTTAGCGCTGTTGTTGGCAACGCAACAGTTAAAAAGGCATCCGGGCCGGCTGGGTCGGACGACGTTTTTCGATAAGCAGAAAATTAAGAAAATGCTGCTTATCAACACCGATATTTTTATTCGCAATTTGTGCCTCATGTTTACCCTGGCTTTTTTTACGGCGCAGGGTGCTCGTTTTGGCGACGTGGTGCTGGCGGCCAATGCGATTTTATTTAACCTGCAGACTTTTATGGCTTATGGACTGGACGGATTTGCCCACGCCGCAGAAGCACTGGTGGGTAAGGCAGTGGGCGCAAAAGATCGTGACAGTTATGTTGCTGCCATCAAAACCAGTACATGGTGGGCGCTCGTTACCAGTATTGTATTTGCAGCGGCGTATGGTTTACTGGGCGACTGGTTTGTGGCGCTAATGACGGATATTGAAGCCGTACGCGATACGGCTGCCGTGTACTTGCCATGGGTTGTGCTGCTGCCCCTTGTTTCTATCTGGAGTTTTATGTTCGATGGCATATACGTAGGCACCACGCGTGCCGCGGAGATGCGCAACACCATGCTATTTTCCACCGTTTTCATATTCTTACCGTTCTGGTACCTGTTACTTCCCTTGCAGAACCACGGACTTTGGATGGCGTTTGTGTTATTTATGGTTGCTCGCGCGGGCAGTATGGCGTTGTTATTTCGGGCAATTACGTCGCGTTCCGGCATTAAATTGTAAGCGCGTTCAATTTCTCCAACGAAATTAACGGTTTACTTTGTATAAATAGTAACCATATAATGAAAAACACTAGAGGGGCCACTACGCTTACACAAATACCGGGGCAATATCGTCATTAGCCGTTTCCTGCCATGGAATCACAACACTTCAACGTATTGCGAAGTGACAATCAACGGGTAACTCAATAATGTCGCATTCATCAACAATTACAAAATGTCTCATTGGTTTAGCACTCATCCTCAGTACAGTCACTGTTGTCGGCGCGCAGGATTCTGTGTCTGCTTTAGATGAGACTTCCACGGATGTTTCGAGTGAGACGCATGAACAACATACCGAGGTTGTCTTACAGGAACTGATTCAGTTGCTGGACCAGGAAACAGAGCTGGCGACCAAAACCAAACTGAATGTCGATTTCGTGCCGGGGATTATGAGTGTACTGCACGGCAAGGACTTGCTTGCGCGTGGCGTGCAAAGTGTCCATGAAGCACTGGGGCTTATCCCCGGTGTGGAGATTTCACGAACCAACGACGGACAACCTCAAATTCTGGTGCGGGGTATTGGTAAATCTTTTTTCAGTAACAAGGTCAAGTTTCTGTTAAACAGCACACCGTTTAATGCGACCCTGGGGGCGGCCACGACGCTGTTAATTCTTCCTATCGAACAAGTGGAACGTATCGAGGTTATTCGCGGACCCGGTTCGGCAATTTATGGTGAATATGCCTCCGTGGGTGTCATCAATATTATTACCCGAAAAAACGAGACGGCATTGTTCGGTCGTGTTACTGACCTGGATAGAAAAACCTATGGTGGTATGTATTCACAGCGAATCCCGGACAGGGATCTGTCCTTCAATCTTAATGTGGCGCGGGTGCAGGCTGATGGCGGTGATGTAATTGCAGGTTCGGATATTCTTGCCAATACGCCACTCGAAGGTATTTCAAATGCGCCCGGCCCCATCAATAACTGGCAGAAACATGAGGCCGTCCTGCTGGATATGAATTATAAACAATACCTGTTGAGCTGGCAGCGGGTGGAGCAGGGAATCGGTGACTATTTCGGATTGGCCAATGCGTTGCCGGGGAATCACCAGCATGTCGTGCGGACTATTACCATGGATAGCTTTGAATTATCCAAGAAATGGCGCATCGGCGAGCAGTGGAGTGCCAAGGGTACTGTGGGACTGCTGACTTTTGACCTGGACAGTAAACCGCACGAGTTATTTCCCGCCGGGTTTCCTAATCCGGCGCCACCGCCACCCGGCTACCCGGAGGGCGTGTTGGGTGGTCCCAACTACGAAGATGACAGAATCTATTTAAGTTCCGAGTTTAATTACCAGGGGATGGCAAATCATGACTGGTTGTTAGGTATTGACGTTTCCTGGATTGATCAGGGTGAAACCTATGTGGAACGTAACTATGATCCGCAAACGCTCGAACCAATCGTTGTGCCGCCCTCAACTTCTCCCACTTTGGTGCGCCTGGAAGGTGACGAAAACTGGCTGGAGGAAAACCACGACAGACGAGTTGTCGGTATATACGCGCAGGACCAGTTTTCCCTGACCGATCGATTGAAACTGACCATGGGTCTGCGTTTCGATGATTACAGTGATGTCGGTAGTGACGTTACACCACGTATTGCCGGTGTTTATCAACTGAGAGACAAGCAAACATTGAAATTCCAGTATGCCAGATCCTTCAGGCCGCCGACTTTTCTTGAAATGTACACACAAAACAACCTTGTAGTCCAGGGGAACCCCGACCTGGAATCGGAAACAGTCGATACTATAGAAGCCGGCTATGTTTATAACGATGGCATTACCGTGTTTCGTTCAACCGTATTTTATTTCAGCGTTCACGACCTGATCGTAATCGATGGAGTAAACAGGCGCTATGTCAACCAGGGGGAGATCAGAACCGCCGGCCTGGAACTTGAACTTCAGCATCAGTTAACAAGAAAAATTAAAGTCGACACGACGTTAACATCGCTGGATACGGAAAACGATCAGACGGATGAAGAAGTACCCGGGGTTGCCCACCTGACTGCAAATATGGCATTGCTTATCCAGCCCTGGCCGGACTACGCTTTTGGTGTTCAGGTGAAAGTCGTAGGTGACCGCAAGCGGGAGGTGACCGACTCGCGTCCCGATCTCGATGGATATACAACATTTGATATTACCGCCAATATATTTGATCTGGGGCTGCGAAATCTAAATTTACGGGCCGGTATTAATAACGTATTTGACAATGATATTGTCTATCCCGCGCCTATGAGCTCCTTCCCGCCCAGCGGTCTGTTGAAGCCCGCATATCAAAATGATTACCCGCAATCCGGCCGGGAAATGTTTCTTCAGGTTGATTACAGGTTTGACTGACCTGGTTGATGATTATGCCGAGTTTTAACCAGTTGCCTCTTTGGTATAAAGTAACTTTTTGGGTCGCTGTCATTTTGGTGGCAAATGGATTGCTGTCGGTGTGTTATGGGGACGAGACAACAGACAGAAGGGTAAAAATCGCTCTGTCATTGTTTCCAAAGATCGTCGCAGTGGATGAGAAGTTTCATCTCAAGTTAACTCGCAACAACAAGGTGCGTTTGAGCTTTGTTTATGATCGCAATAAAGACCAGGCCAGCCAGTTGGCGAAAGCAGTAAAAGCCAACAATGCAAATATTGTGAATATTGAAGTGAAAGCAGTTCCGTTGCAGGTTGAGAAACAATTGCAGTCCCCTGAGAAGCCGACGGCGATCTTTGTTGCTGAGCTGTTAGGCGAAGCTGATTTCAAAGACTTGATAGACTACGGTATTAATAACGGTATTCTTGTCTTCTCGCCGTATTCCGGCGATGTAGAGCGTGGTGCGACTGTCGGTCTGGCAATAACCAGTCGCGTGTTTCCGTATTTTAACCGGCAGACACTTGAAGCGTCAGAAATTGAAATTAATCCAATTTTGCTGGATATGTCGAAATACTATGAATAAGTTTTTTGGGCAGATTACCAATAAAGTGACGTTATTCCTGCTGGGGATAATGTTGTTTGTGATGGTTGCAATAATAACCCACTGGGTATACATGATGGTGCCGGTCATAAAAGGTGGAGAGCAAACCAAGGCAGACCTGCTGGTGACACCCTATACCAGGCTTATTGAACAGTCCATTAACAATAATGATTTGACGCAGGTCGAGGAGATTCTCAATCATCTTATGCTGTTAAAAGACGCCAAATTGAAGCGGCCGCTTGTGGTTAATATAAAGGTGGCGCTGGTTAGCGGCGAAGTAATCGAACGGTCGAATACCATCGATCTTGAATATGCCCCCTTTGTGGCGGATACCCCGATATTTGACTCGGCAACCTCCGGTTTGCTCGGTAAAGTTCATCTAGAGTATAACAGTGAGTTGTATCATCATTTGATAGATGATGCCGAAAAAAGATTGCTAGTGGCATTGGTTGCGGTAATAGTGCTTATTCTCGTGGTCCAATGGCGGATATCAACTTTATTGAGGCCGCTACATACATTGGCGCACTACCTGGAGTCGGTTGATCTTAGCAAGTCTAATAATGCGCCGTTCCCGAAAAAGAAAATGGCACTGGAAATTACCCAGGTCTGGCAGGCAGTGAACCAGCTGTTTTCCAGGTTGCGATTACGTGACGAACAATTGCGCCTGGAACATGAAGCGGCCCAGAATGCCCTGAAAGAAAAATTGCAGGCGGAGTCAGCTAATAAAGCAAAGAGCCAGTTTCTGGCCAACATGAGCCATGAATTGCGAACGCCGCTGAACGCCATTATTGGTTATAGTGAAATGCTTAAAGAAGAAGTCGTGCATATTGATCATCCCCACCTGAATAATGATCTGAATAAAATCTTTGCTGCGGGCAAGAATTTGCTGGCATTAATTAATGATGTGCTGGATCTGTCCAAGATCGAAGCAGGACGAATGCAGCTGTTCCTGGAAGACGTCAAGGTACACCTGCTGGTGGATGAAGTAGTCGGCATTGTAAAGCCCATGGCCACGAAAAACGATGATCAGATTGAGGTGGATTGTCCGGATGGTGTTGGTACTATCAAAGTTGACATTATGAAACTTCGCCAGTCGTTGCTTAATCTGCTGAGCAACGCTGTCAAATTTACGAAAGGCGGCAAAATAATATTGAGTGTGCGCAGGGAAATGCTGGAAGGCGAAGAATGGATTCGTTTTGTCGTCAAGGATACCGGCATCGGGCTTTCGGAAAACCAGATGGAAACGTTGTTTAACGCGTTTTCTCAAGCTGATATGTCGACGACAAGACGCTATGGCGGTACCGGGCTGGGGTTGACGATCAGTCAAAAATTCTGCCGGCTGATGGGAGGCGAGATTTCGGTAGAGAGCGATCTTGGGAAGGGGTCAGTATTTACCATCTCGTTGCCAACCGCGATTGAAGAGCTTGCTACACCTGACACGGTCGATGAGGCGCCCAGAAAATTTAGCGACTCCAGGCAGAGAGTGCGGGTGAGGCAAGCAAATATCGGCCAGGTTGAGAAGGATCGTCGCAAGAGGACCAGCACGATCGTCATCATAGATGATGATCCCATGGCCTGTGATTTACAGCAGCGTCATTTGGCCAAAAACGGATACGAAGTGGTTTGCACGAGTGATGGCCAGGAAGGTATTAAGAAAATTAATGAGCTCATGCCGGATGTTATCCTGCTGGACGTCATATTAAGCGATATGAGCGGCTGGCAGGTTTTAACCTATGTTAAAAGCCAGCCGGAACTGGTGCATATCCCGGTTATTATGTTAACCATGGTGGATGAAAAAAATACGGCTTATTCACTGGGGGCAGCGGCTTATTTGACCAAGCCCATCGATTGGGAGAAACTTGTTGTCACCATCAACAAGTGCGTGCGTAAAGCAGGGCAGGACGCAATTTTGGTGGTGGATGACGATGCAGATGCCCGGAAACTGGCCAGGCTAGTGTTAGAGAATGAGGGTTATACCGTCATCGAAGCAGAAAACGGTTATCTTGGATTGATGCGCGTGGCTGAGCGTATTCCATCTGTTATTCTGCTGGATTTGTTGATGCCTAATATGAATGGCCACGAATTTCTCTACGAGCTGGAATTGAACGAACGGTGGGCCAATATACCGGTCATCGCATTAACGGCGATGGAACTCGATGAAAATGAAACCCGCTCACTGGAAAATCGGGTCGAAATGATTATTCAGAAGGGTGCGTACAGTATTGATCAAGTTTTGAGTGCTGTTCGTGATATATTAGGGGAAACCCAGCAAATAGTGCCCGGGGATACTCAACATGTTACTGATGCGGACGATAAAACATCTGAGAAGTAGCTTCGAATGTGGCTTTTATAACATTTGCTCACATCAATATCGTAGATCATTGCAATGCCTGGCATTACTCCAGAGTTGTTCGTCACTTTTTGATGTCTGGTTAGACAGTCGATCAGACAGGATGCATCGAATATTATGAGCGTGGTAGCGAATTCACGGACCTTTGATATGAATTTTGAGTCATCAGCCTCTGTGTTGGTTGTCGATGACAATGAAATGAACAGGGATATGCTCGTTCGGCGGTTGCAGCCGCTGGGTTATCAGGTCAATGTCGCCCGGGACGGTGCCGAAGCCATGGATACGTTGATGGCGCAATCCTTTGACCTCGTGTTGCTGGATATCATGATGCCCATCAAGGATGGTTTTGAAACCTTGCAGGAAATCAAATCGCATAACGATTTACATATGATTCCGGTTATTATGATAACCGCCCTTGATGACACTGCCAGTGCCGCCCGCTGTATCCAGCTTGGCGCGGAAGATTACCTCACCAAACCCTTCGATCCTGTTTTGTTGAAAGCCCGGGTAAGTAGCTGCCTGGAACGTAAGCGCTTGCACGACCAGGAACGCAGTTATCGCAGCCAGATTGAAGAATATAACAATGAACTGGAAGGCCGCGTTCAGCAACAGGTACAGCAAATCACCTCAGCACAGCTGGGCGCGATATTTGCCATGTCCAAGTTGGCAGAATCCCGCGACCCGGAAACCGGCGAGCATCTGGAGCGCATGCGTGAATACTGCAAGGTTGTGTCAGAACACCTCGGCCGTCTGCCCAAATATCAAGATGTTATTGATCAGGAGTTCATCAGTAATATCTATGCCGCCAGCCCGTTACACGACATAGGTAAAGTGGGCATTGTGGATACAGTATTGTTAAAGCCGGGCAAGCTGACGGCCGAAGAGTGGAGAGTGATGAAGTCACATCCCATCATCGGCGCTGAAACATTGCGTGAAGTGGATCGCCAGCATCCCGGTAATTCATTGATTCGTATGGGCATAGATATTGCAGAAAGTCATCACGAAAAATGGAATGGCTCTGGTTACCCATACGGGTTGAAAGGTACCGAAATTCCGCTGGTGGCCAGGATCCTGGCGTTGGGTGATGTGTACGATGCGTTAACATCCAAACGTTGTTATAAGGAAGCATTTAGCCACGAGAAAAGCAGAGCGATTTTGCAGGAAGGAGCCGGAAACCATTTTGATCCCGATGTCGTCGAGGCGTTCCTGGGAATGGAAAATGAGTTTCAGAGAATCCGGGAGTTTTATCAGGACTGCGAATGACCTGTTTTCGCCACATCCAAAGAGTAATACCAAGTCATACGATGCTCACGGAGTGTTAGCATGCCAAAATTGTTGTTAGTAGAAGATAATGAGATGAATCGGGACATGTTGTCGCGCCGTTTGCAACGCAAGGGATTCGATGTGGTGTTTGCACTGGATGGCCAGGCGGCTGTTGAGCTGGCTGACTCGGAACGGCCGGACCTCATCTTGATGGACATGAGTTTACCGGTTATGGACGGTTGGGAAGCAACGCGTCAGATAAAAGCCAAGGATGACATAAAGGATATCCCAATCATCGCGTTAACGGCCCATGCGATGTCCGGTGATCGCGAAAAAGCTTTAGAAGCAGGTTGCGAAGAATACGATACCAAGCCGGTTGATTTTCCTCGACTCATCGAAAAAATTCGCGTATTGTTAAAAATGTAGCGACTAGTACTGTAAGTTGTTAGCTTCAAGTTGTTCGCTTCAGTTTAATAACGTTTTGGTGGATTGGCAGGATAGATAGAATATAGAATATAGAATAACAGTTAAATATCCGGATGGACCGATTAGACGCTGTGACAGCGGTTACTGAATCATCAATAGATAAATCCATTCGTTTAATTACCACAAACAATCTTAATAATAATCGTCATGTACCAGTATGTTGTTCCACTTTGTCGTTAGTGCGTAATGGACACGCCTACATCGGAACCTTTAACGTGAATGAGAAAGAGGTGGCCATGCAGTCAGAAACCGAAGCGCCAGTTGTTGAACGCCGTGCACAATCCCATCGTGAAATTAGCGCACTCGTCGAATCAAGAACCGATACCCTGGCATTACTCAGCGAGCTGGCTTCCAAACAGCCTTTCAATCCTGACCACGACACACAAGTGCTGTTGCAGAATTTTTGCGAGAGCCTGATAGACTATACTGCTTCTGCCCACTTTCAATTGTATCGTTACATTGATGAAAACAAGGAGCGCCGCGTTGCCGTGCGTGAAGCGGCGGAAAAGGTTTACGATCGTATTTCGGAAACCACCCAGTCATTTCTGGATTTTAATGACAAATATGATTGCGAAGATCATTGCGATAACCTTTCCGAGTTGGCGAGCGACTTGTCCAAGTTGGCCGAAGAGTTGGCGGATCGAATTGAACTGGAAGATCAGATTATCAGTGTCATCAGCGCTCCTCGCCAGGCCTCATAAGCTGTAACGCAAACCGATTAGCTAACCGTTGTTTTGCCCCGGGCGAGTTAGTATCAAAATCCCGCAAAGAAACTCTCTCCAGTGCCTGCTGCTCCCTGAGTGGGCAACTCCCGGGCTCGACTGACAGCCACGATTCACGTAGCATACCATCAGGATTTTCCCAATTTCCATTGCATCTTGCGCCTGGCATTCTGCCATTTGCAACAAGTTGCACATGTGCCAGGGCAGGATTCCCGGAAATGTCATATAAAACTACGTCTCCAAAACGGCATCGTCGAAACGGATGGTTCACTGGCATACTGTTGTTGCTTGTGCTGAATCTGCCAGTATCTATCGTGCCGGCGGCTGAAAACACGGATCTGCAAAAAGGGCTATCTGCCTACCAGCAACGTGATTTTGATCAGGCCTGGCGTTACCTCGAGCCTTTGGCGAAACAGGGCAACTCCGAGGCGCAACGCAAACTGGGAGTGATGTATCGTCACGGCCTGGGCGTGCAACAAAACGATGAACTGGCAATCAAATGGTATCGGAAGGCGGCGGAAGGCGGCCATGTCCGCGCCCAAAACAGTCTGGGTATCATGTACCGGTTTGGCATGGGGGTAGACAGGGATGTCCTTGAAGCAGCCAAATGGCTGACAGCAGCGGCGGAGCAAGGGGATGCCAAGGCTCAGGAAAACATCGCGTTGATGTACCTTGATGGCGACGGCGTCGAGCAAAGCGATCACCAGGCGGTGGTGTGGTTAACAAAAGCCGCTGATCAGGGGCAAATGAAAGCGCAGTTAACCCTGGGTTTGATGACGTTGGCGGGCAGGGGAACTGCTGCCAGCCAGGAGCAGGGAATGGACTGGATCATGCGCTCAGCCAATCGCGGTTACCGCCCGGCGGCGGAAGCTCTGGCCAAGGCATATGCCGAAGGACTGTATGGACTGGAAAAGGACTTGCAAAGTGCCCGCTATTGGTACCGCAAGGCGGGTAAAACGTTTAAATAAGATATATTTTGTTTTTAAAAATCACAATTAGCAAACCTGAACATTATTCGACGACTATGAAAGTATTTCACCGTTATGTGCTGATGGCTTTTCTCGTTGGCGCCATGCTGTTGATGCAGGTTACAACTGTCGCGTTGGCGGGGCAGGAAGCGTTAACCGTCATTTATTCCGGTAACCTTGATGGTGAACTGGAACCCTGTGGCTGTTCCGAGGAAGGCAACCTGGGCGGTATTCTCAGGCGAACCACCACCCTCGATCGTTTAAAGGAACAACATCCCGATGCAATTGTGATTTCCGCCGGCGGATTGATTGCCAGCCAGGGTACTAATGATCATTTGAAATCCCGTTATATCCTGAAAGCGTTCACCGAACTCAACTATGATGCAGTTGGTGTGCAGTGGACAGACCTTAGCTTCGGTGATGAGTTTGCTTCCAAATACGATATTCCCTGGGTGGCCAGCAACTGGATTGCCGAGAAAGATAACGGCGATGAAGGTTTTGCCGAATCAAAAGCCATTTCACGCAAGCTAAATGGCCGCGACGTTACCATGCGGTTTTTTAGCTGGCTGGATCCGGACAGTTCGCCAACGCGGCAGATGCCCGGTGGCAAGCCGCGCGTTTATGATGACATCGGCAAACTTACCAGCACGTTAGCGGCTGCGAAAGAAGAGGGTGTGTTAACCGTTCTTGCCACCAGCTTGCCGCTGGCGATCATCCAGGAGCAAATGCCCCTGGCGAATGTCGATATTCTGTTTGTCAGGGCTGGATACGAGGTTTACGGTGAACCGAAAAAACAGGGCAATACGCTGATCCTCGAACCCGGTTCGCGCGGAATGCGCCTGGGCAAGCTGCAACTGACACTGGATAAGCAAAATAACATTGTCAGCTGGCGCCATGAAGTGATTCCCATGCCGGAATCAGTGCCGGAAGCGCCGCGCATGGCGGATTGGTATAAGGCCTATAACGCCGAGGTTAAAGAAGACTATCAACGCCGAGTTGCCATTCGCAAACAGCAGGAATCCGGTGACAGCCCCTTTGCCGGCGAGGAACAATGCAAGCAGTGCCATGCCAAACAGCATAAAGTGTGGCAAAACAGCGAGCATGCCATCGCGTTTGAAGACCTGGAAATCGTGCAAAAGTCTTTTGATCCGGTGTGTATCCAATGTCACGTGGTGGGGTTTAACCAGGCAGGCGGATTCGTGGATATCAGTCTGACCCCTCATTTGATGAATGTTCAATGCGAAAACTGTCATGGAGCCGGCAAACAACATGTCACATCCGGTGGCCAAAAACCGGTCGCCAATCATGACTGGCCCAAAGCAAAAATGTGCGGGCAATGTCATGTGCAAAAACACAGCCCATCATTCAAGATTGACCAGTACTGGCCCAAAATTGCCCATTAATATGCACTAAGCTGGTGCGGTTGTTTCGTGCCGTTTTCCAAAAATCTTTTTAAACTCCGCTTGTTCCACCTGCGAACCATATTGGTGCAGAACCAAAATCGCATTTTGTTGTTGCACCGTTGCAGTTCACGGTGCTGGCTGCCTCAATCAAACCTGTGTTATAAATAGCTCCGCATTGATTAACAACAAATAACAAACACTTTCATCATTCGTTTGAGCAATCCAGTTATAACTTAACAACGACAAATTGGAGTGACCATGGAAGCGCTACAATCCGGGAGTAATGTACTTTTTATTTTGTTAGGGGCCATTATGGTATTGGCCATGCACTCCGGTTTTGCTTTCCTGGAGGTCGGCACCGTCAGGAAGAAAAACCAGGTTAACGCATTGGTAAAAATCATTTCGGACTTTTCCATATCATCCATAGCTTATTTTTTCGTGGGCTACATGGTGGCATACGGGATGAATTTTATGGATGCGGCAACAGCATTGAACGAGAAAAACGGCTATGAAATGGTGAAGTTTTTCTTTTTGCTAACGTTCGCGGCGGCAATCCCGGCGATCATATCCGGCGGTATCGCCGAACGTGCCAAGTTTTATCCGCAGTTACTTGCCAGTTTCGTCATCGTTGCCTTGATTTATCCTTTTTTTGAAGGTATTACCTGGAACGGCAGTTATGGTATTCAATCCTGGATCGGCGAAACCTTCGGTGCGGAGTTTCATGATTTTGCCGGCTCCATCGTCGTGCATGCCATGGGTGGCTGGCTGGCATTGGCAGCCGTTGTGCTGCTGGGCGCCAGAATGGGACGATACAGTAAAGACGGTTCACCCATGTCATCGCATCCGCCATCCAGTATTCCTTTTCTCGCGTTAGGCGCGTGGGTCCTCACCGTGGGATGGTTTGGATTTAATGTTATGTCAGCCCAGACAGTGGACGCCGTGAGCGGCCTGGTGGCGCTAAACTCCCTCATGGCCATGGTGGGCGGTGTGCTTGCCGCGTTGTTTGTGGGCAAGAACGACCCGGGTTTCGTACACAACGGCCCGTTGGCCGGATTGGTGGCGGTTTGTGCGGGGTCCGATGTAATGCATCCGGTGGGTGCGCTGATTACCGGCGCCGTTGCCGGCGCGCTGTTTGTCTGGACATTTACCCTGACCCAGAGAAAATGGAAAATCGACGACGTATTGGGTGTGTGGCCCTTGCACGGCCTGTGCGGTGCCTGGGGCGGCATTGCCTGCGGTATTTTCGGCAGCCAGGCGCTGGGCGGTATGGGGGGTGTCTCCTTCATGGCGCAGGTGATGGGTACGGTGCTGGGTGTGGTCATTGCTCTGGCGGGTGGCTTCATTGTCTACGGTGTCATCAAGGCGGTAACGGGCATTCGCCTGAGTCCCGAAGATGAACACCGGGGCGCTGACCTCAGTATCCATAAAATTGCTTCCGAGTCGCCTTACGAATAATCTTGCCCAACGCCGGGAATCAAGGAGCAAGTCCTTGATTCCCGGTAGTTTCTTCGCTGTTTTCCCTGTGGTTATTTTGTCCAAAGTGCGTTAGACTTTGTCGCCCCAAAATCAGCGGCGGGTTCGCTGGTTTGGAAAGAATTACTATCAAATCAATAAGATGAAGTTGGCGCATGGCATGTTTGTGAACTGGGTCTTGCGATCCCATCTTGGTAATGTGCTATTCTTGCAAATAGAGGCGATTAAAGAGATATATGCCACGAACCTTGTTTATTAAAACATTTGGTTGCCAGATGAACGAGTATGACTCGGCCAAAACGGCCGAGCTACTCAAGGAAAGTCACGGCCTGGAGCCGGCCGGCTCGGAACTACAGGCGGACGTCTTGCTGCTGAATACCTGTTCCGTGCGCGAAAAAGCCCAGGAAAAAGTATTTTCCCAGTTGGGGCGCTGGCGGGAACTGAAGGAAGCCAACCCATCCATCGTCATTGGTGTGGGTGGTTGTGTTGCCAGCCAGGAAGGGGATGCCATACGCGAACGGGCGCCCTATGTGGATCTTGTCTACGGGCCTCAAACCCTCCATCGATTACCCCAGATGCTTAGCGAACAACAACAACGCCGCGCAGCGGTGGTGGATGTTTCGTTCCCGGAAATCGAAAAGTTTGACAACCTGCCCGAACCCCGCGCGGATGGCGCCACGGCATTCGTTTCCATTATGGAAGGGTGCAGCAAATACTGCACGTTTTGCGTTGTCCCTTATACCCGCGGTGATGAAATCAGTCGTCCTTTCGATGATGTGATCAGTGAAGTGGCAACTTTGGCGGACCAGGGGGTCAAAGAAGTTAACCTGCTTGGACAGAACGTCAACGCGTATCGTGGCGTTATGCACGACGGTGATATGGCGGATCTGGCGTTGTTAATCCGATTTGTGGCGGCCATTGACGGCATTGAGCGCATTCGTTTTACCACGTCGCATCCGGTGGAGTTTTCCGATTCGTTGATCCAGGCCTTTGCCGAGGTACCGGAACTGGTGAGCCATGTTCACTTGCCGGTGCAAAGTGGTTCCGACCGGATTCTTGCGATGATGAAACGCGGGCACACCGCTCTGGAGTATAAAGACAGGATTCGCAAGTTGCGTGAAGCCAGGCCCGGTATCAGCCTGTCGTCCGATTTTATTGTGGGTTTCCCCGGCGAATCAGAGCAGGACTTTCAGGACACCATGAAACTCATTGAGGATATTGGTTTCGATCACTCGTTCAGCTTCGTTTATAGTCCACGCCCGGGTACGCCAGCATCAAACTTTGTCGATGACGTGCCGATAGGGGTTAAAAAGGAGCGTTTGGCCAGGTTACAGGCACGAATCAACGAAATGTCACGCAAGATCAGTGATTCCATGGTGGGCCGTGTTGAAAAAGTCCTGGTGGAGCGACCTTCCAAAAAGGATCCCAGCCAACTGGCAGGGCGGACGGAAAACAACCGTGTGGTCAATTTTAACGGTCATTCCCGCCTGATTGGTGAATTTGTCGATGTTCGTATCACTGAAAGCCTGCCCAACTCCTTGCGCGGCGAGGTGGTACTGATCGACAGGACGGAGACCGAACCCGGTGGAGATGTTGTTCAATACGCGTGAGTAGTGAGACGATTTGAGTAGCCAACCACAATCCAACAGTTTTACCCTCGAACCAACCGATAATGAACGCTTGGCCAATTTGTGCGGTCAGTTCGATGGCCACCTGCGGCAAATAGAACGGCGCCTGGGCGTTGAAATCAACAATCGCGGCAATACATTTAATGTCATCGGTGATCAGACATCCGTTGTTGCGGCCGGTGAAGTATTGAAAGAGCTGTACGCGGAAACTGAAATGTCGCTGTTAACCGCCGGCCGGGTGCACCTGTTTTTGCAGGAGGCCGGTGTCGATGCCAGAATCGACCAGGCTCAGCAGGAAGAACCGGTCGAGGAGGTCATCATCACCACGCGCAAAGGCAAGGTGAAAGGCCGCGGCCATAATCAGCAACATTACATGAAGAGTATCCTGACCCACGATATCAACTTTGGCGTGGGCCCGGCGGGAACCGGCAAGACGTACCTGGCCGTTGCTTGCGCGGTGGAGGCACTGGAAAAAGAAAAAGTCCGGCGCATTGTTCTGGCGCGCCCGGCAGTGGAAGCCGGCGAACGGCTGGGATTTCTGCCCGGTGATCTCGCGCAAAAAGTCGACCCCTATTTACGCCCGTTGTACGACGCGTTATATGAAATGCTTGGCTTTGAACGCGTTGGCAAGTTGATCGAGCGGGATATCATTGAAGTGGCGCCACTGGCGTATATGCGGGGTCGTACGTTAAACGAATCGTTCATTATTCTTGACGAAGCCCAGAATACCACCGTGGAACAGATGAAAATGTTTTTGACCCGTATCGGTTTTGGGTCGACGGCCGTGGTTACCGGTGATGTCACCCAGACTGATTTACCCCGCGGCAGTCAATCGGGTTTGCGTCATGTCATTGATGTGTTAAACAGCGTTGAAGGCATCAGTTTTACCTTTTTCAAGGCCAAGGATGTGGTGCGGCATCCGCTGGTGCAGAAAATTGTCAGCGCTTACGAGCAACACGAATCATCTATAGCTGAAGCCAGAATCAGCAAGTCCAAAAGTAGTTCATCGCAGAAAGGTAATAACCAGGATTGAGTAAATACGTTGAAGTTGACTACCAGATCGCTAAGGGAGTCCGGGAAAGCAACTATATTCCCGAGCCATCAATGGTAGAAAACTGGATAAACCGCATATTGCAGGAACTGCGATATGCAGATCCGGCCCAGGTCAGTATTCGCGTGGTGGATGAAAAGGAAATTACCCAGTTGAATGATACATACCGTCAAATGCATCAGGCCACCAATGTGCTGGCGTTTCCTTACGAGCCCTTTGCCGGAGTCGATATTCCCCTGCTGGGGGACGTTGTTATCTGCGCATCGGTAGTTGCAGAGCAGGCGCGGGAACAGGGTAAAACCCTGGAGCAGCACTGGGCGCACATGGTCACCCACGGTGTTTTGCACCTGCTTGGTTATGATCATATCGAAGCATCAGCGGCAAAGGAAATGGAAAAAATTGAAATTGGTATCCTGGCGAAACTGAATTATCCCAACCCATATGGAGACACAAAGCTATTATGAACGAAGACCGATCGAGATCCGCTGCCCACAAGGACGATGGGCAGCATCGCAACTGGTTTGAAATGTTAAGTCACGCATTACTGCGTGAACCCAAAGACCGCGGGGAGCTGACAAGGCTGCTGCGCGAGGCGCAGCAGCGTAACCTGCTGGATTTCGACGCGCTTTCCATGATCGAAGGTGTGCTGGAAGTGTCCGAAATGCAGGTGCGGGATGTGATGATTCCCCGGACCCAGATGGCGGTCATCAACCACGACGAATCCCTCGAGCAGTTTCTGCCGCTCATTATCGAATCGGCACATTCGCGTTTCCCCGTTATTGGTGATAACCGCGATGAAGTGATCGGCATTCTGCTGGCCAAGGATCTGTTGCCGCATTTCGTGCAAAAAGATAATAAGCCATTCAATATTCGTGATCTGCTGCGCCCGGCCGTGTTTATTCCCGAAAGTAAGCGTCTCAACGTTTTGTTGCGTGATTTTCGCGCCAACCGCAATCACATGGCTATTGTTGTCGATGAGTACGGCGGCGTGGCGGGCCTGGTGACCATCGAGGATGTGCTGGAACAAATTGTCGGTGATATCGAGGATGAACACGATATCGAAGATGACCTGTTTATTATTAAACATTCCGACAGCCGTTACACGGCCAAAGCACTAACGCCCATCGATGAATTTAATGAAATGTTTTCGGTCAATTTTCCCGAGGGTGAATTCGATACCATTGGTGGTTTATTAATTCATGAATTCGGCCGTATGCCCAAGCGAGGTGAGGTGGTAACCATTGATGGTTTCCGGTTCAAGGTGCTGCGAGCTGATAGCCGCCGGATCTATTTGCTGCAAATCACACTGGTTGGCGATGACAAAAGCGATGGGGTCAAAGCCGGCGTGGCGTGATACCGGTTTTCAACGCGAAGACGCAGGGGCGTAAAGGTCAATAAAATGACTTCTATTGGGGCTCCGTAATAAACCGGTTATTGATTGTTCGCCGTTGAAAACACGTGGCATCAAACCCGGCCGTAGATGAAAAAGCAAAGCAAGTGATGGTATAGTCACGATATCAATGCCCGGGTCAGCCCGTGTGATAAGTACTTAATTGTAAATTTGCCTTTAAACATGGCATTGTGTCTGTCCACGAGTTCTTCAGCCGAATCTAAAATAATAAATTGAAAAACAAACTCTCCCAGTACCTGCACGACTGGCGCGGCGAAGCGGCTGCGTTGGTCGCTGGTTCTGCCGTACCCCTGGCATTTGCGCCGTTTAATTTGTTTCCGCTGGTGTTTGTTGCGCTGGCGCTGTTGTTTTATATCTGGCAAAACACTCGACGACTCAACCGGGTTTTTCTGCGTGGCTACCTGTTCGGGCTGGGCTATTTCGGTTTCGGGGTGTCCTGGGTGTCCATCAGTATGGTGCGTTTTGGTGGCATGGGATTGCCATTGTCCATTGCGCTCACGGCACTGCTGGTATTTTTCCTGTCGCTGTACATAGCCGGCGTGGGTTATCTGGCAAAGCGGTTTTATCCTCACGCTTCGCCGCGAATTAACTTCCTGCTATTGTTTCCGTCACTTTGGGTAGTGCTGGAGTGGGTTCGCGGCTGGTTGTTTACCGGATTTCCCTGGATTGATGTGGGTTACAGTCAGGTGCTGTCGCCGTTGGCGGGTTTATTCCCCGTTGCCGGTGTGTACGGTGTAACGCTGGCGGTGTCGGTGTGTGCCGGTTGCCTCGCGGTCTTTGCTTATGAACCACCTCGGCTGGTGATTAAAGACGGAATCTTACTTATCGGAATACTTGCTGTCAGTGGTTTGCTGATGCTGGTGCCCTGGTCGCAACCGGCCGGTCAACCCTTAACAGCGAGTCTTATTCAGGGTAATGTGCCCCAGGAAATTAAATGGATTCCTCAGCAACGTCAACCCACTATCGACCTGTATACGCGACTGACCCGCGCCAACTGGCAAAGTGATATTATTATCTGGCCCGAAACGGCGCTGCCGGCTTATTACCATCAGGCGGAAGATTTCCTCAGACAGCTGGGAGCCGAGGCCAGGCGGCACGATACCAGTATGCTCATCGGACTGCCTTACCTCGAACTTGGTGACGGTACCAAAAAATACTACAACAGTGCGGTGGTGTTAAATGATGGGGAAATCGAGTTTTATCATAAATACCATCTGGTGCCTTTTGGTGAATTCATTCCCTTGCAATGGTTGCTGGGTGACCTGCTGGCATTTATGAATATTCCCATGGCGGATTTCAGCGGCAGTCCCAGCCATGAACCGGTGGTCACCATGGCGGGGTTAAAAGGTGCGGTTTCCATTTGTTATGAAGATGCATTTGGTGAGGAAGTGATTAACGGATTGCCGGCGGCGAACTTCCTGATCAATATTAGCAATGATGCCTGGTTTGGTGATTCGCTGGCACCCCCTCAGCATTTGCAGAAAGCCCAGGTGCGCACCCTGGAAACGGCGCGCCCCATGTTACGGGCCACGAATAACGGAATATCTGCGGTTATTGACCACCATGCCAATGTGGTTGCCAGTTTGCCGCAGTTCGAAAAGGGTGTGTTAACCACTCAATTTCAGCCCATGCAGGGAACAACGTTATACATCATGGCGGGCAATTATCTGGTACTGGTACTGTGTTGCGTAATGTTGGTAACCGGTTACCGCTATTCCCGGCCCTGACTTATAATAAATAATAAGTTTTATGGTAAATCGATGGGCGCCTGGCGTTTTTGTATTGCTAGCCCTGTAGCTGAGAACGCTTTTTTACCAAACCGCACGAGCTGCCGGCAAATATCATGTAAACACTTCGCATAAGGGGCCGGGCTCAGGGGATCAGGTAAACACTCAGTGAAAGGAAATCCATTTTAAAACTGCCGCTCTTGAAGGCGTCATTAAAATCATAATGGTTCCAGGCGGCTCCCATGCCAAAAAAGTCGTTGAAGAAATAGGTGGCTCCCAAACCAATCCCGATATACAAGCCGCTGTCCTCGTCTTTATCAGAGCTTGATCCTGTTACATTTGAGTTTACAGATAGTTCTGAATCCAGGGACCAGATGAGTAAACCCGCGTTGACATAAGGAACGAACTTATCGCTCATCAAGGGGAAAGCGTATCGACCTCCGATTTCCACGGTGAATGCGTCAGTGGCGACTTCATAGCTTGTGACAGTCGTGCCGTCAACACTGGTGCCGCCAAATACGTATTCACCCAGATCGGTAAAGGAAAACGTTGCGGCGACATTACTGTTGAGTTGATAACCTCCCGAGAAACGCAGGCCAATGTCGGAATCGTCAGTATCGAGACTAAAAGGCGCGGTCCTTAGCGAAGAGTTAATGCGGTTGTCAAAACTTGAGGCAAAGGAATCGGCCGAATAGTTAACCTGGCCGGCTCCAACATCAAAGAAAAACTCACCGGGTGAATTGCCGGCCGCCATACCAGCTGCGGCGGGAATGAATGTGGAGATGACGACTACAATAAAACGACGGATAAAAGGTGTTTTGTTCGGCGTTATTTTTTTCATCATTATCGTTAGCATAATTGTTAGTGCCCCTAATAAGCGGTTTATCGTCACCGCATCAATACCGGTAGTTTAAAGAGCCCTATAGGGGATATCAATATTTACCGCAACCGGTATAACCAATATTGGCGCGATATCGTGTAGCGTAAAGGCGGTTTTCGGCCATTTCCAATTACTGCAGTGCCCCACATTCTTTCTACTCAAGCTTTGTTTGTACCGGTCGAACATAAGTTAGACCTTGTCCTAATATAGCGTTGAAAAGGAAGAGCAGGTATGACCGGGCAAAAGGAAATGAGTTTTAGTGAAAGCGTCAATTGCATGCTTGATCGGGCGCTTGACGTCTTGCAGTTGGATACGGGAGTAGCGCAGGCCATTAAAGCCTGCAGCGCGGTGCTCCAGGTTCAGTTTCCCGTCAAAATTCGTGGGCAAATTCAGATATTTACCGGGTGGCGGGCAGTTCACAGTACACACCGGTTACCCTCCAAGGGCGGTATCCGCTACGCGCCGGTGATCAACCAGGATGACATTGAAGCCCTGGCGGCGCTAATGACGTACAAATGTGCCATAGTGGATGTGCCGTTTGGCGGTTCCAAGGGCGGCCTGCTCATCGACCCGACGCAGTTCACACGCGATGAAATGCAGTTGATTACCCGCCGTTTTACCCTGGAACTGGTGCGCAAGGGATTCCTCAGCCCGGCCACTAATGTGCCGGCACCGGATTTGGGGACCGGGCAGCGGGAAATGGCCTGGATGGCGGATACCTACAAACACCTGCATCCCGACGACATTAATTATATTGCCTGCGTGACCGGCAAGCCGGTGAATTACGGGGGCATCCAGGGCCGCACCGAAGCGACGGGCCGTGGCGTACAGTATGCGTTGCAGGAGTTTTTCCGCCATGCCGATAGCGTGGAACAGGCGGGGTTAACGCCCGGCCTGGGTGGAAAGCGAGTAGTGATGCAGGGGCTGGGCAACGTGGGTTACCATGCGGCGAAATTTTTGTCCGAAGAAGACGACGCAAAAATCATCGCCATTATTGACAGTTCCGGCGCCGTTATAAATGAAGAAGGCCTGTCGGTGGAAAATGTTTACCGGCATAAAATGGAACACAAGACCCTGGAGGGTTATCCCGACGGGCGCTTTGAGAAGGACCGCGCCGCGGTGCTGGAAATGGATTGCGACATTCTTGTGCCCGCGGCCGTCGAAGGGCAAATCCACAGAGAGAATGCACCCAGACTTAAATGCCGGCTCATCATAGAAGCTGCCAACGGTCCGGTGACCTTTGAAGCCGATGAAATCCTGCGCCAACGGGGTGTGCAAATCATTCCCGATGCTTACGCCAATGCCGGTGGCGTGGTGGTATCGTATTTTGAATGGATACAGAATATGTCCCATATCCGCTTTGGCCGTATGCAGCGCCGGTTCGACGAACAGCGGGGCTTTCACATTGCCGACGCCATCCAGACCATGACCGGCCTGCAGTTGCCGGACCACATTAACTCCCGGCTGCAAAGCGGCGCAGACGAACTGACCCTGGTGCGATCGGGACTGGATGACAGCATGCGGCTGGCGTTTCAGGAAATTAAGGAACTGCGGGACAGCCACGAGCGCATCCAGGACTACCGCACCGCCGCTTATGTTGTCGCCGCCAAAAAAATCTCCCAGACCTACCTCGACGTGGGCGTGTATTAACGGTTTACCGAAACGCCCACGGAACGGCGTCTTTGTTTGCAAAGGCGCCGCCCCTGTCATTTCTTTAATTATCAATCAGTTGCCTGATTTTAAGGGGCTGTGTCTCCCTTTGGGTGTTGCTTGCCGCGCCGTAATCTCGAGTGCGTTGAGCCATTGTTGCTGAACCATTGTTATTGTGGACGGTGATGGGACTGCGGTATTCTTACCCCCCTTAACGGGCAGCGATACACAATCATGAAATCCCGCAAAATCAACAAGCTGCCATGACGTGCGAATCGTTAAAATAGTCTCATTTACCAGGATTTTGGACCCAGTTTTATGACGTTAAAGCCACAGTACGAGCCCAAAGATATCGAAACCCGGGCACAACAATACTGGGAGCAAAACGATTGCTTCCGTGCCGTCGACCACGACAGCGAAAAGGAAAAGTTTTATTGCCTGTCCATGTTTCCCTATCCCAGCGGCCGGCTGCACATGGGGCACGTACGCAACTACACCATTGGTGATGTTATTGCCCGTTACCAGCGCATGCAGGGTAAAAACGTGCTGCAACCCATGGGCTGGGACGCCTTCGGCATGCCGGCGGAAAACGCCGCCATCAAAAACCAGGTACCGCCTGCCAGGTGGACCTATGAAAACATCGACTACATGCGCGCCCAGTTAAAACGGTTGGGGTTCGGCTATGACTGGAATCGTGAACTGGCCACCTGCCATCCAAAGTACTACCGCTGGGAACAATGGCTGTTTACCAGGCTGTTTGATAAAGGACTGGTTTATAAAAAAACCGCGCCGGTGAACTGGTGCCCCAATGATATGACGGTACTGGCCAACGAACAGGTCATCGAAGGCAAATGCTGGCGTTGCGATACCGAAGTGGAGCGCCGCGATATTCCGCAATGGTTTATGAAGATTACCGATTACGCGGAAGAGTTACTGGCCGAACTGGATAACTTGACCGGCTGGCCGGAACAGGTCGTTGCCATGCAGCGAAACTGGATTGGCAAGTCCAAAGGCGTCGAAGTGGTCTTTGGTATTGAAGGCCAGTCCGAACCATTGAAAGTGTTTACCACCCGTCCGGATACGTTAATGGGAGTGACCTACGTGGCCGTTGCACCGGAACATCCACTGGCACTACAGGCAGCCGAAAATAATCAGGCGTTGCAGGCATTCATTGACGAGTGCCGCCATGGAGGCACTTCGGAAGCCGACCTGGAAACCATGGAAAAGAAAGGCATGGATACCGGTATCAAGGCGATCCATCCTTTGACCAATGACCAGGTACCGGTTTTTATCGCCAACTTCGTGTTAATGGGTTATGGCGAAGGCGCCGTGATGGCAGTACCCGCCCACGATCAACGGGACTGGGAATTTGCGCATAAATACGATGTGCCCATCAAGCAGGTTATTAAGCCCGCGGATGACAGTGAAGTGGATTTAAGTAAAGGCGCGTATACGGAAAAAGGGTTTTTGTTTGACAGCGGTGAGTTCGATGGCATGGACTTTCAACAGTCCTTCGATGCCATTGCCAGTAAACTGCAAAGCAACAATAAGGGCCAGGTGCGGATTAATTACCGGTTGCGCGACTGGGGAGTTTCCCGGCAGCGTTACTGGGGTGCGCCAATACCCATTATCAATTGCGACAGTTGTGGTTCCGTGCCGGTACCAGAAAGTGATTTGCCGGTGGTGTTGCCGGAGGATGTATCCATGGAAGGCGTGGGCTCGCCCATTAAAAAGATGCCGGCGTTTTATGAAACCACCTGTCCCAAATGCGGTGGTAAAGCGCAACGGGAAACGGATACCTTCGATACCTTTATGGAGTCCTCGTGGTACTTCGCCCGTTACGCCTGCAAGGATAATGATGATGGCATGCTGGATGACCGCGCCGATTACTGGCTGCCGGTGGACCAGTACATTGGCGGTATCGAACATGCAATTCTGCACTTGTTATACGCACGCTTTTATAACAAGTTGATGCGCGATGCGGGCCTGATCAAAAACGACGAACCGTTCATGAACCTGTTGACGCAGGGCATGGTATTAAAGGACGGCGCCAAGATGTCCAAGTCCAAAGGCAATACCGTTGATCCACAGGCGTTGATTGAACAATACGGCGCCGACACCGTGCGCCTGTTTACCATGTTTGCGGCCCCGCCGGAGCAATCGCTGGAGTGGAATGACGACGCCGTGGAAGGCGCATTCCGTTTTCTGAAACGCCTGTGGCGCATGGCCGCCGATGCTGACAAACTGTCGGTGTTAGCCCAATGGCTGGGTGAGGGCAAGCTTGAAAAGTTCAACTGGGAAACGGTCACCGGCGAATTAAAAGACGTGCGTGCGGAAATCCATGGCCTGTTGGAACAGGCCAACCGCGATGTGGGTAAATATCAGTTTAACACGGTGGTTGCCGCCGCCATGAAAATGGTGAATACCTTGCAGCCATTGATTGAAAAAATGCGCGAAGGCAGCAGCGACGAACAAACGCACGCTGTGTACGCCGAGGCCGTGGAAATTCTGTTGCGCCTGTTATCACCCATTGTGCCGCACGTCACACATAGCATCTGGCAGGCACTAGGCTGCAGCGGAGATATTCTCGATGCGCCCTGGCCGATGCCGGATGCAGATGCCATGGTCAAAGACACCGTGGAACTGGTGGTGCAGGTTAATGGCAAATTGCGAGGCAAAATTGCCGTGCCCGCTGACGCCGATAAGGAGAAGATCGAACAGCTTGCTACAGAAGACGATAACGTACAGCGTCACCTCGAAGGTAAGAATATTGTCAAAGTCATCGTGGTGCCCGGCCGGCTGGTTAACATCGTGGTGAAATAGACAGGCTGCCAATGATTACCAACCTCGTTTTGTTACCAAGGGCAGCCCGTCGGTGGTTGCTGATTATAACCACCATGGTTTTGTTGGCGTCGTGTGGGTTTCATTTGCGAGGCAGTGTCGATTTACCGAAAGACACGAAGCAGCTGGCCATTGACGATGGTGAATCGGCGAGCGCTATAGCCACGACACTGCACACCCATTTAAGGCGTAACGGCATCAAGCCGCTGCAAAACACAGACGAGGCAAAACTGGTTATTGAAATTCATCGCGAAGGCTTTCAGCGCCGGGTTCTCACGGTAAACACCGCCGGCCAGGTGCAGGAATTCGAACTGACCTACCGGGTTAGTTACTCTCTTCTAAACAAAGACAACGAAGACGTATCGTTAAGACAGCAAAGCCTGGTGCTAAGGCGCGACCTGCGTTTCGATGCCAATGAAGTGCTGGGTAAAAGCTCTGAAGAAGAACGGCTCAGGCAGGATATGCTCGATTCGGCGGCGCAACAGATATTGCGCCGTGTGCCGAAGGTGACCGGTTCGTAACCGGTATAAAAATAAATCTCAACGCATAGACGCTATGGCGCAAAGATTCATAAAATTTCATTTGGATAGATTATCTGCGTCTTCGCATTCAATTTGCGTGTTACAACGAATGTAGGTATTTGCAGTGAAAGTTAATGTCCACGAAATGGCAACCCATTTAAAGGGAAACCTGGCACCGATTTACGTTGTCAGCGGTGATGAACCGTTGCAGCAGGGTGAGGCGTGTGATGCCATTCGGGCGGCAGCCCGTAAGCAGAATTTCACCGAGCGTCATGTGTTGCACGCGGAAAAGGGGTTTGACTGGGATAACTTTCTTGCTATCGGTAACAGTTTGTCGTTGTTCGCGGAGCGGCAGTTGATTGACTTGCGCATGCCCAGCGGCAAACCGGGGGATAAAGGTAGCAAAGCGTTACTGGAATATGCGCAAAACCCCTCTCCCGATTCCGTGTTGCTGCTGACCACCGGTAAACTGGACAAACAAACACAACGCAGCAAGTGGTTTTCGCAGCTGGATAGTAACGGCGTGCATATCGCCGTATGGCCGGTGGAAACACGCCAGTTGCCCGGCTGGATACAACAGCGGGCGCGTTCCCGTGGAATGAAATTGACGCCGCAAGCCGTGCAGCTCATTGTGGACCGGGTGGAAGGCAACATGCTGGCGGCAGCGCAGGAGATCGATAAGTTGCATTTGCTGTTTGGTGACAGCGAAATCGACGAGCACGCGGTGATGGAAGCGGTATCGGACAGTGCACGCTACGATGTTTATAGCCTGGTGGATGTGGCGCTGGCGGGGGAAGTGAACCGGGTGGCGCGCATGATCGACGGGCTGCGTGCCGAAGGGGTGGAAGCGATTCTGGTCTCCTGGGCGTTGGCGCGGGAAATACGCAGCCTGCATCAGATGGCCGTTGCCGTGGCGCGGGGGGTGCGTCCTGAGCAGGTGGTATCGCAGGCGCGGGTGTGGCCCAAACGAAAAGCATTCGTCACCCAGGCATTAAAGCGGCATAATGTACATTCCTGGCAGGCAATGTTGCAGCATGCGGCAAAAATCGATCGAATTATCAAGGGCCTGGCAGCGGGCAATGTGTGGGATGAGTTGTTACAATTAGCATCAGGCATGGCCGGAAAACGAATTTTAGCGGAACCGGCCCTGGAATTAACCTGAATTCACCGGCATTAATCGCCTGGCACAAATCAACGGTTACAAGTCAAAGAGTACATAGAGCAAAACGCGAGACACCGTCAATGGATATCAAACAGTACATGACCAGCCTTGGTGAAAAAGCGCGGGCCGCCTCATTGGCCATGGCCCGGGCCAATACCGGCGCCAAGGACCAGGCGTTGCATGCCATTGCAGACAGTATCATGGCGTCGCAAAAGCGCCTGATGGAAGAAAACGCCAGGGACCTGGAGCAGGGTAAAGCCGATGGCCTGGATGAGGCGTTACTGGATCGCCTGGCATTGAACGAAGAGCGCATTGCAGGCATGGCCGAAGGTTTGCGGCAAATCGCCGCACTGGCGGACCCGGTCGGCGCCATCAGTGATTTAAACTACCGGCCGTCGGGAATCCAGGTGGGCCGCATGCGGGTGCCGTTGGGAGTTATCGGCATCATTTATGAATCGCGGCCCAATGTGACCGCTGATGCCGCCGGCTTGTGTTTAAAGTCCGGCAACGCCGCCATTTTACGCGGTGGTTCCGAAGCCGCTCATTCCAACAGGGCGATCGCTGCCTGTATTCATGCCGGCCTGGAGCAGGCGGGTTTGCCGGCCGACGCAGTGCAGGTGATCGAAGTGACTGACCGCGCGGCAGTGGGTGAACTGATTACCATGCCGCAGTATGTGGATGTCATCGTGCCCCGGGGCGGCAAGGGACTGATCGAACGTATCAGCAGCGAAGCCAAAGTGCCGGTGATTAAACACCTGCACGGGGTGTGTCATGTTTATATTCATGAACGGGCCGACCGGGAAAAAGCCATCAATATTGCCTTTAACGCCAAAACCCATCGCTATGGTGTGTGCAACGCCATGGAAACGTTGTTGGTGGATGATGCCGTGGCCAAAGCCATTTTGCCGCCGCTGGCTGATCGTTATCTCAATGAAGGTGTGGAGCTGCGCGGCTGTGACAAAACGCAGGCCATCGTTGACAGTATAAAAGCGGCAACCGAGGAAGACTGGGATACCGAATACCTGGCGCCCATATTGTCTATCCGTGTGGTGGACAACATAGACCAGGCTTTGCAGCATTTGCATCGGCACAGTTCCGGTCATACTGAATCTATTGTGACAGAGGATATTGGCGCGGCACGGCGCTTTTTATCGGAAGTGGATTCCAGTTCCGTGATGGTGAACGCGTCCACGCGTTTCGCCGATGGTTTTGAATACGGCCTGGGCGCCGAGATCGGCATCAGCACCGACAAGATTCACGCCCGCGGGCCGGTGGGGCTGGAAGGCCTGACGTCACAAAAATATATTGTCATCGGCGATGGCCATATCCGCCAGTAATCGCGTAAAACCTATCGACCAAGAAGGGATGAGTGTTATTCATATTGTCACTGACAGGATTCGGTTGTATCCATGATCGGCGTGTTCGGCGGTACGTTTAATCCGGTACACTGGGGGCATGTTCGAACCGCGCTGGAAATCAAAAATGCACTCGCCATAGAAACCATGCTGCTGATGCCCTGTGGCATTCCTCCCCATCGCGAAGAACCCGACGTTGATGCGCCTACGCGTCTGTCGATGTTGCAGGCCGCAGTAGCTGATTATCCACAGTTGCAGGTTGACGACCGGGAACTGAAACGCGGTGGGCTTTCTTATAGCGTTGATACTTTACATTCATTGCGCGAGGAAAACGGCGACACACCCATATGTTTGTGTGTCGGCGCTGATGCATTTATCCATCTGGATAGCTGGCACCAATGGCAAAAACTCTTCAGCCTGGCGCATATTATTGTTGTGCACCGGCCGGGCTGGCCACTGGATACATTGATGCAACAAATCCAGGGAGAACTAAAATCCATTGTTGCAACATCGTTGGTGACACAGCCTGACTTGTTGCGCCAACAACAGTGCGGTCTGGTTTTACCCCAAAAAGTAACCGATATCAATATCTCTGCAACGGACATCAGGCAACGCCTTGTGCAAGGGCAATCCATCGCAGAGTTGGTTCCGCCCGCTGTTTTACAGATTATTGAACAACAACATTTATATCAAACGACTGAGAAGAGTGAATGAATACGGAAGCATTACTGGATTTGGTGATCGAGGCGCTGGAAGACATGAAAGCACAGGACATACATGTAGTCGATGTGCGCGGTAAGACCAGTGTTACGGATATTATGGTGGTTGCCAGTGGTACCTCCGCCCGGCAGGTGAAATCACAAGCCGAAAGAGTCGTTGAAAAGGCCAAGCACAACGGCGTGCAACCGCTGGGGGTGGAAGGTGAAAACGATGGGGAATGGGTGCTGGTAGACCTGGGTGACGTCGTGGTTCATGTTATGCAACCTGAAGTTCGCGATTTCTATCACCTCGAGAAACTGTGGACAACGGACGAAGTGAACAGCCGTGAAGGCGGTTCCTGACTTTCCGGTTGTTCCTGGTAAGAAGCTATGTCAATGGGAATACATTGATATAGTGATCACGATGTTAATCAACATTTTCATGCTATGCGCATATACCTGGTCGCTATAGGGCAACGCCTGGACGCCTGGGTTAACCAGGGTTATCAGGAGTATGCCAGGCGGTTGCCGCCGGAATGCCAGCTCCATCTGGTCGAGGTCGCGCCCAACAAACGCACCAAGAATACCGATCCACGTCGCGTAATCGACGAGGAAGGCGAGCGGTTGCTGGCTGCAGTGCCTGCCAATGCGCGGATACTGACCCTTGATGCCCAGGGCCGGCAGTGGAGTACAGAGCAGCTGGCGGAGCATTTGCGGGAGTGGCTGTCTGGTGGGCGGGACGTGGCGCTGCTGGCGGGTGGCCCCGATGGTTTGTCGCAGCGTTGCAGGGACAGGGCGGAAGGCAGCGTGGCGTTATCGAAGCTGACGTTTCCCCATCCGCTGGTCAGAATCATTATCGCGGAGCAACTTTACCGCGCGACGACCATACTCAAAGGTCACCCTTATCACCGTTGAGCGTGGCTCTCGGAACGGTTATGCTAAGCAGATGAAAAATCAGCAAATTTTTCTGGCTTCGCAATCGCCCCGCCGTAGAATATTAGTTGAGCAATTGGGTATACACTACCAGGTCGTCAAGGTGGCAGTCGACGAAAGCCATCGCGCTGGTGAATCGGCGGTGGATTATGTTGCGAGAATGGCGCTGGAAAAGGCCCACGCCGGTTGGCAGCAGGTTGCCGCGCAAGGCATGCCGGTGCTGGGGGCGGATACCTGTATCGTATTAAATGGGAAAATTGTGGGAAAGCCCGATGACCGCGACCACGGTATTGCGTTATTAAAACAGTATTCCGGCAATACCCACCAGGTGTTAACCGGTGTGGCAATGGTTGGACAACTGAAAGGAACTGCCGAAGCCAAACCTGAACAATTGATTCGCATCAACACCAGTCATGTGACTTTTTGCACGCTCTCGGATCGGGAATGTGAACAATATTGGGATAGTGGTGAGCCATTGGGTAAGGCGGGAGGCTATGCGATTCAGGGGAAAGCGGCCGCGTTTATTAAAACCATAGAAGGCAGTTATTCCGCTATTATGGGATTGCCCTTGTACGAGTTGGCGCAACTGCTGGCAGAGTTCGGTATTCATTGGCTCGATGAATAAACGATAACAACAATTACCAGCTAATCGGTACGGAACGCAGGACATATTATGAGCGAAGAGATACTGATCAATGTCACCCCCCGGGAGACGCGCGTTGCCATGGTGGAAAACGGCGTGTTAACCGAGGTATTTATTGAACGGGCAAGCCGGCTGGGTCTGGTAGGCAATATTTATAAAGGCAAAGTGTCGCGAGTTCTGCCCGGTATGCAGGCAGCGTTTATTGACATTGGCCTGGAACGCACGGCATTTCTGCATGCATCTGACATCGTCACCAGTAATAATTCCAACGAAGGTGACAGCGGTAACGGCAAACACGTTGAAGATATTTCCAGACTGTTATACCAGGGACAGACCTTATTGGTGCAGGTGGTCAAGGATCCCCTGGGCACCAAGGGAGCACGGTTGACCACCCAGTTGTCCATTGCGGCACGCTACATGGTCCTGATGCCGGAGATTAAACATATCGGCATATCACAAAAGATTGATTCGGAAGAAAACCGGCAACGGTTAAAGACGATGGTGGAAGAGCTGGGCAAGGAATTCCAGGAAAGCGGTTATATTGTCCGTACCGTTGCCGAGGGTGCCAGTGAAGTTGAACTGGCTGCGGACATGAAGTTTCTGCACAAGCTCTGGACCGAAGTTCAGGAGCGCGGAAAATCGGCATCGCCCGGTAGCTTGATACATGAGGATCTGCGGCTGGTAATGCGTACCATGCGCGACCAGGTGGGCAGCGGAATGGATATTGAAAAGATCCGTATTGATTCCCGGGAAAATTACGAAAAGGTTGTGAGTTTTG
>JASFMT010000002.1:0-30650 GCA_050117455.1 Gammaproteobacteria bacterium
CCCATGGATTCCATGTAGCCTTGCGTACCGGCGTAGCCGCTGATTTTGTTAATGCCCGCCAGTAAAAATATATGTCCCATAAACAGTCTTGCGAAAGGCGTTATAAATTTTTCCATGTCCGTCTCCTTGTGTGGTTAAGCTGCGGTGATTGTTGAGTGTGTATGTAAGGTATTATGACTATTATTATTCGATAAAAAAGTCTAAAATATTGGCAAAACCTTTCTAATAATTCGAACATTATGCCTAAAAATACGCCAAAAACGACATTGGAGCAATGGCGCGCGCTGCAAGCGGTGGTGGACTATGGCGGCTACGCACAGGCTGCGGAACAGCTTTATCGCAGTCAGTCCACTATCAGTTATTCCATCCATAAATTGCAGCAACAACTGGGGGTACCGCTTTTACAGGTACATGGACGCAAGGCTCAATTAACCGAAGCCGGTGACGTTTTGATACGCCGATCACGCCATTTGCTGAAGGATGTGCTGGAACTGGAGCAACTGGCGCAAAGCCTGGGGCAAGGGCGTGAAGCTGAAATCCGTTTTGTGGTGGATGCGGCTTTTCCCAATGCGATTTTGATGGAAACCCTAAAGGATTTTGCGCCGCAAAGTGGCGGGACCAGAGTGCAACTCAAAGAAGTGGTATTGTCGGGTGCTGACGAAGAACTGGAATCCGGTGCGGCAGATCTGTTGATCAGTGCGTCGAATCCCGCCGAATATCTTGGTGATGTTATTTATCAGGTTGAATTTTTGGCGGTTGCCCATCCGCAACATGCACTCCACCAGCTCGACAGGACGTTAACCATGAATGACCTGGAACGTGAAATGCAGGTGGTAATTCGCGATTCCGGTCTCACACATAATGTGGATGTGGGCTGGCTGGGCGCGGAACACCGCTGGACCGTTACCAGTATGGAAACTGCTTTGGCGGCTGTCGCCACGGGTTTAGGCTTTGCCTGGCTACCGCGTCATTATGTACAACAAAAACTGGAAGACGGACAGTTAAAGATGCTGCCGCTGAAAGAAGGCAAGATTTACCGGGCAAATTTATATCTTATTTTCGGTAAACCTAACAACATTGGGCCTGCCACTGAGGAGTTTGCGACGCTTTTACGTCAATGTGTCAAACGCTATATTTCAGCGTAAGTTGAAAATACCTGACTAAATTTATAGCTAACACATAGGTATTTCACCGGTCGACCATTAAGTATCTCGCCCTGGAAACCAAATTGCCGTAGACAGATAAGATACCTATGGCAACCTATATATAGATTTAATGGTTGGCAGGGGCGATATTTTTCCCTGGTTTTTCGGTTTTGTTTGCAGAGCCAGGTGCCGAGGACGTCAGGTGCTATACTTTCATCTGTCGCCCTTGTAGTTATCCAGATTCTAACGAACACGCTTTGAGTGTGAGTACGATATAAGAGCAATGAAAGCGGAAAATCCAAACCGCAATGTAAAATTTGCCGCAATGACACGGTTTCTTGTAACTTTCGCGACTAGTATCGTGATTGCCGCTCTTGGATCGTTAATTTACATCTACCAGCAATTTGTTGTTGAGCAAAAAGGTTTTCAATCTGATGAAGCCCTCCGGCTGGCATTGGGGTCAAAATTCATAGCACGTACCCTCCAGGATATTTCAACCGATATTCGATCTTTGGCTGATTCGACTACCATGTCGGATTTTTTACGAGACCCGAATAATAAAACCACCGTACGTCTTCAAGCTGAATTTCTAAATCTGGTAAAGCATACTGAGATGTATGACCAAATTCGTGTTATCTCCCAGTCCGGTATGGAACAGATCCGTGTCAATTTCAATGCGGGTGTCCCGGTCGTAGTGGATTCCAGTCGATTGCAGGACAAATCGGGACGATATTATTTTACAGAGGCCATGGCCGTAGACCGTGGACAAATATATATATCACCGCTTGATCTAAATGTGGAAGATGGCGTAGTTGAACAGCCATTTAAGCCAACGATTCGCTGTGCTATTCCGTTATTCGTGGGTGAAAATGTCAAACCGGTTGGCGTTTTGGTTCTTAACTACATGGCTGCCCAGATGTTACAGGACTTTGAACATATGATGACAAATAGCTGGGGAATCCCCATGATTCTCGATCAGGGGGGGCGTTGGCTGTATCGGCGCGATTATCAGCAAAAATGGAGGTTCCTGAAGGAAACACATGCGAGTTTTCCCAATGACCATCCTGACGCGTGGCAGTTATTCAATGCTCAGGATTCCGGAGTATTCCAGAACCGTGACGGGTTGTTCATTTTTACCGTGCTACGACCATTCTCGGAAGATCATGATAATAGTGACCGACATCAAATCAACGGACCAACAGGCTGGAAAATTTTCAGTCATGTCCCCAATGAAGTGTTGCGGTTTTCTTTAACGAAATCAGTTGTCGATAATACTTCTTTTTTAGTGATATTGATTATTCTTGCCGGGGCGATAAGTTTCCTGGTTAACCGTCTGAAAAATGCAAACCTTGAAAAAACCAACGCACTCGTTGAGCGGGAATCCCAATATCGTAATCTGTTTGAAAATATGGCCGACGGATATGCATTACAACAGGCAATATTTGACGAAGCGGGCAAACCTTATGATTTTCGTTACCTGGAAATCAATTCAGCGTTTGAAAAGATACTAAATTTCAAACGTGAGGATGTCATTGGTAAAACGGTACTGGAATTGCTTCCCGCCACCGAGCCGTACTGGCTTGAGACTTTTGGTAACGTAGCCGTTACCGGCAAGCCGGCAAGGTTAGAGCAATATGGTGGCAGTTTTGGCCGCTATTTTGAAATCGCGGCCACCAGTCCCGGTTACGGACTGGTGGCCGTCATTTTTGCTGACGTCACCGAGCGCAAACGCACGGAAGACAAGCTGCGTCAGGCTGCTGTTGTATTCAATAATACGACAGAGGCTGTGATGGTAACTGATGCTGATGCAAAAGTAGTGTCGGTTAATCGCGCATTTACGGACATAACAGGATTTGAGCCGGATGAAGTAATCAACAAGGATCCGAAGTTTCAGAGATCAGAAAATCACGATGAGCAGTTTTATCAAAATATTTTGCAATCTCTGGAGACGCGCGGACAGTGGCGGGGTGAAATATGGAACAGGCGCAAGGATGGCGTATTGTATCCGGTATGGGAAAATATCAGCGTTGTCAAGGATGACGAAGGACGGGTTACGCATTATATATCGGTATTTTCAGATATTTCTTCCATAAAGCAAACGGAAAATAAATTAAGTCACCTTGCGCACCACGATTCTTTGACCGGCCTGGCAAACCGTCTGGCATTTACCGCCAACCTGGAGCAGGCACTGGAACGTGCGCAACGGCATTTACAGAAAGTGGCCCTGATGTTTATTGATCTTGACCGGTTCAAACAAATTAATGATTGCCTGGGGCACGCTGCGGGAGACAGGGTATTGCAAGTTGTTGCTCAAAGAATTAAAAAAAGCGTGCGGGGACAGGACGTGGTTTGCCGGCTGGGTGGCGATGAATTTATTATCATTGTGGAAGAACTTACGCATATTAAAGATATAGAAAATCTGGCTGAGAAAATCATTAAGCTCGTGTCACAGCCCATTCAAATAGGTGACCAGAAAGTGTCGGTATCGACCAGTGTAGGCATTAGTATATTTCCTGATGATGCCAACACGGCGCAGGATCTGGCCAAAGCAGGTGATGCGGCGATGTACAGTGCAAAGAGCCGCGGCCGGCAGACCTTCGCATTTTTTGCGTCACAGCTCGACTGCGTGGATTAGCACGACATGCGCCCAATATTGACAGCGAATGTACAGTGTTGGCTAAAGCTGGATAGAATGTTTGCCGGCCGCCTCGGCCTGCATATCGAGCAGTTCCTCTTCGATCCCCGCGGCCTGGGTTAACTCCGCGACGTTTTGCCGCGTGAAGAATCCACTGAAATCGCCAAAGCGCTGTACGTATTCGATAATGAGGGAAGAATGTTCCGAAGCGCTGGAAAATATCTGTTTGAGACCTTCCTCCTGAGATCCTATGACCTGTAATAGAAATTCCTTGCCATTTTTCCTGATAGCATCGACCACATGGTCAATATTTTCAACATCACCTTGCATACCGTCTTGTACCGCAAAAGCGATATGATGTAACCGTGGACCATAATTGCGTACAAAGTTTTCCGTTGGTGATGGCAAGTTATCCAGGTGATTGACGAAATAAGGCGTGTTGTTTGCCGTAAATACTTTAGCGGGACTGCGGCTTTCTTCCTGGTAATGCACATTCTTGGTTACATTAGTGGAAGAATTCTGGTCCTTGATATCATACGAGCCCCAATAGTAATAGCTGCTTAAAGATAAATATTCCAGTATCGCGACTTCGCGGTTTTGACTGTAAACGCGTGTCGCCAGGTGATCAATGGGTTGAATAAGTTTATCAATACCCAGGTCCATCTGAATATTTTTTGCTGATTCGTACACGGCATGCACATCGTCGCGAATCGTGCTCAATCCCAGCGCATAGATCCGAATCTGGCTGTTTGGCCGTTCCATGTAACCGATAATATTATGGGTGTAGGGTGATGGTTTTGAAATAGCGATGTTGCCGGGCATTTCCAGTTTACGTACTTCTTCCTGGTTGAAAAAGCGGAATTCGCGCTCGGTTTGCAGTGCAACGGTTTCATGAAGGTTATCAACGCGTAATATTTCTCCCATGTAACGGCAGTTGGGTTTGATAGCCCCGATAGGGTAGACCTCGTTAAGACTGCGAAAGATACCGCGGATATTGGGATCTTTCACTTCGCGGACCAGGATATCCGGTGAATTCATATTGATTCGCAGAACATGTGTCCAGTGCGTTTCACTTTCCAATGTGACCATGTAGTGATAAGGGGTCATTAGTGACAGCTCGGCGATATAACCGATGGAATGTCCGGGGTCAACTGTAATCATGATGGCATCGATTTCGCCAATAAGCTCTGTTAGCCCGGTACGATCCCGTTCTTCAAGCAGTTTTTCAAGGTATTCTTCGAAAAAGTCTGAGTTCTGCTTATCGCCGTGGCGTTTAAACTGAAGGGAGCTTGATGTCATAATGTTGTCCTTTATCAGGAGTTATGGCGCAGGCGCATTGAGTGTATGGCCGGAAATATTGTCGGCTTTCCTCCTGCGACGCCTGATTTGGGCGTGCTTTCGTTTGGCGGGAGATGCCCTGGCAATTTCCACGACCGAGAAATAGTTGGCGCTGAAGTGTTGATGAAAAATACTGACGTCCACCTGGATCTTATCCATTAACCGGTGCAATTGCTTTGAATTCAATGTTGACGCGTCTGTTGCCGAAATTCGCTTAATAGACTGGTTAAGAAATCGAATCGGCTTTAAGTGCCGGGGCAGTTTCTGCGTCGAGTTCTGTATTTCGTATAGACAGTGCAATATCGTACGTGGAAAATCCCGATTCTGTAATACAAACTTCAGCACATTGTCACGGCTGATCGCCATTTGCACTTCCTGACGGTAACTCTGATAAGCTGACAGTGATTTTAGAACGTTCATCCACAAAATGTGATTGTACGGTGCCAGTTTTTCTTGATCCTCATCAATAAACGTGTCAACAGAAATGGTGTCAATGATGCGGCTGGTCATGTCGGTGCGTTCCAGATTTCTTCCAATGCGGACAAAGTGATAACCGGCATTATGGGACATGGTACCGGCCAGTAAACCGGTAAGCTGTTGTATATTACCGATCAGGTTTGCCAGGTATTCATAGCGTTTTCGTCGGGAAAGAGAGGTGGGTAATTCTGACTGTGCGCCCAGGTATAGCTTGTTCAAATGTTCCCAGCCATCACGGGGTATGACACCGCGGATGGTTCGAGCGTTTTCCCGGGCGTATCCGAGCGAATTCAACAATGACCCCGGATTGCGCGTGTCTGCCAGCAGGAATTTCATAATGTTGCGTTCCAGATTTTCATTGTAGAGTTCACGATACAGTTGTTTATTGCCGGTAATTTCCACCAGTGAATGCCACCCGATAGCCGTAATGCGGGGCAGGTCTAACAGCAGGTTACTGTAGACATTGATAATTCGTGCCGTGTTTTCGGCCCTCTCGGCGTAGCGGGCCATCCAGTACGCGCGTTCTGCCACTCGTGACAACATAATTAAGCACCCGTTACGGTTGGTTTAAATGCACAATACACGTGCGTCGCGCACAGTTTTGTTGCATGGCTATTTTTCCCTCGCGGGACATTTGTTAGTCACAATCCTTTGTGCACCGTGAGAATTCCTTATATTTACCCGGTTTAGCGTTAAAAAGACTCCTGACCTAATCATTGAATGAGCTGTACAGCTAAATCCAATATGGGCCATAAAGCGCCATATCGTAGTACAGCAAATTGCGTACCTTCGCTGTTGTAAGACAAGTCTGGATCAATGAAAAAATGTTGAACAGGGCAGGGCGAATGAGTGAGACTGGATCGCTGAATATGATAACTGTGCTATGGTCTGCTTTCGAATGGCGTGATTATTTGTGTGGGCTGATGTGCGAATATAAAAGGCCGGGATACCATCCCGGCCTAATATTAAAGCTAAGAGAAATCCTGGTTGTTAGTCACAACTGGTACCGGTAACCAGCGTACCGGGGTCTTGCCGATCCACCTTGTAAACGGCGGTGATGCTGCCCTCATCAGCCGATACCACGATGTAGTCTTCCCCTTCACCGTAGATAAACAGCATGCCTGTAGTGTTGTCGGCATTAAAATGGTCGATAAATTTGAATTTAAAACGGCCAACATTTGGCAGATTCAGGTATCCGAAATCGAACTCGCCCTTCTTGATGTTAACGTACTCCAGGGCAGTACTAGTGTCACTAGTGAGGTCGGATATGTCGAGATTCAGAAACATGTCGTCGGCCCGGCCATCCCAGGTAATACCGGAGATATCAAGATCAATGTTGTTTCCTTCAATGGTCATGCTATGAATGTCAGAGGTAAAGTTGGCGCCACTTTCAACCATTCCGCTAATGTCAGCATTCAGCGTAACCTGCTGGCCACGGGCATTCACGCAATAATCGGCAACGTTAAGCTCGAAATTCATGCCGTCTTCAATGAGCTCTGCGGTACCGGTTCCGCAAAAATTAGTATCCGCACCATTGCCTTTTGCCGCGTATGCGCTAAGCAAACTGGTGGATAGAATCTGTAGCTTTTTCTGGTTGTCGCAAAAACCACTGACCGCCGCGCTGATATTATTATTGGAGATAGGGTCTGTATCAAGGATGTCGAGAGATTCAACAGAATCAATACCTCCTACGGGCTCGGGAATGTTGCTGTCTTCGTTAATTCCGGTATTGGTGGTTGAACCGCCATTTCCACCACACGACCATAGAAACACCAGAACAAAGGATAAAAGGAACAGTTTTTTCATTGTGACAACCTCTAGAGTACTGCTGGGAATGAACTAACGGAGGGATTTAGTAACGAGAATACCCTGCAAACTTACTCGGTACAAGCTTTCGGCGGCTTGTGGTATTCAGAATATGGGGATTCCGCCTGCAAAGGCGCTCCCTTAACCCCAATTCTGATATAGGAAACCGTGTAATTATTGTCGGGTAATAAAGAATATCCCCCCAACTCGTTACGTAACAGTTCTATAAACGAATCAGTGACTAAACGGTTTACAAGGTAGCCAGGAAGAGGGGGCGCAAAAGGGGATTTCAGTTTAATTGTCAGGTAGCGTGAAATAGAACCAGGCGCCTTCATTGATTTTACCTTCCGCCCAGATTTTACCACCATGGCGTTGAATGATGCGTGATACGGTCGCCAGGCCGATACCATTGCCGGGGAATTCTTCCGGCCGGTGCAGCCGTTGAAAAGCGCCAAACAACTTATCAGCATACTTCATGTCAAAACCGGCACCGTTGTCCTCAATGCAGTAAACAGTTGTGCCGTTGTTTTGTTGCTCCCGCAATACGATATTGGCAACGTCCAGCTTGCTAGTATATTTGCATGCGTTACCGATTAGATTTTCCAGTACAATTCTCATTAACCCCGGGTCACCCTTCGCAATCAAATGTCCTTCTACGGTGAATTGTATTTGTTGATTTGGATTTTCGTATTTGTATTTCTGTATAACATCCAGTGCCAGTTGGCGGAGATCAATCGCTTCTTTATGGAGCTTCTGGCGGCTTACTCGGGATAATTGCAGCAAATCATCAATTAGTGTCGCCATTCTTTGCGCGTTGATCCGAATCCGATTCAGGTATTCTTTACCTTCGTCATCCAGTAAATCGCGATAGTCATCAAGCAATGCAGCGCTAAAACCGTCCATTGCTCGTAATGGCGATCTCAAATCGTGAGAAACCGAGTAGGAAAACGATTCAAGTTCCTTGTTGGCGTGTTCCAGGGCAAGCTTATGTTGCAAGGCGTCCTGCTCGGCAAGTTTCCTGGCGGTGATGTCTATTGAGTAACCTATCATGCCAATCGTGTTGCCATGCTCGTCATGGCGCATAGACAAAGACAATAGGGCGCTGAATAGCTCGCCGGATTTTCGCTGCACAATGATTTCAACTTCATGATCGCCTTTCTCCTTAAGTGGTTTGATCACATTGTTTATCAGGTATTGATGCTCGCTTTCAGGATAGACAAACGAAATGTGCTGTCCAATAGCTTCCTCGGCGCTGGCACCGAACATGCGTTCAGCGCCACGGTTCCAACTGGTAACAAACCCATTCATATCGGTCGACACGACCGAGTCATGAATTTGTTCTAGTATAAGTGCCTGTTCGTGGATTTCCTGGGTTCGTTCTGTCACCAGTTCTTCCAGGTGTTTCCTGTGTTTTTCCAGTTCCAGTTGGGCGATGACTTTGTCCGTAATATCCTGAACAGTGCCAATGACGCTGGTAACCTCTCCGTTTTCATCCAGATAAAGATAACCGTTCGAGTCAACATAGCGAATTGTGCCATCTTCCGTGACTATGCGGTATTCGAGGGGTTGAGGCTTTTTTTCTTTTAATAGCCGTTCCTGGGCTCGATACACTTTATCTCGGTCATCTGGGTGCACAGCTTTGTCGATGGCCGATCCCGGGTACCCGTCAAATGTCTCCGGGGATAGTCCAAATATGCGGTACATTTCGTCTGACCATGTTACTTTGCCGCTCTGGATATCCCAGGAGTAACTACCGATGTGAGCGATTTCCTGCGATTTGGATAATAGAATTTCACTCTGACGCAGCGTTTCCTCTGCTTCACGCCGTTGCGTTATATCGGTAACCGTTCCAATCATGCGTTGCGGCGTGCCGCTGTTGTCGCGATAGACTTTGCCTTGTGCACTTACCCAATGTAACGAGCCATTCGGATAGATACAGCGGTGTTCAGTATAATAAGGTTTATTGTGTTTCAATGTCTGATTAATAGCTGCTTCGAGTTTATCTATATCGTCGGGATGAACAAGCTGCAGATATGCCTCGTAGGAACCTTGAAACGTGCCCGGCTCTAATCGAAACAGCGATTCCACGCCATCAGACCAAATCACTTTGTTTGTTTCCAAGTCCCATTCCCAGGTACCCGTGGCCCCTGCTGCCAGTCCCAGACTCAGGTGTTCCTGGCTTTTTTCCAGCGCGGCAAGCGCCTGGTGCCAACCGGTAACATCGCGGCTGGCGACGGTCAATGCGATAACCTTGCCGTTACGCAGTACGGGGCCAATGCGGTTCTCCAGATAAATCACACCGCCGTCCATTTCATAGGCAAGTTCCAGTGTGGCGGGCTGCCCGGTACGTACTACCTGTTCATGGCTGTTTTTCAACGAAGCAACTTGATTTGGTTTAACAAAGTCGTAGCAGGAGCGTCCCAAAACCTGGTCTATGGTCAGGTCAGGGACTGTATGGTTGATATACAGAATAGTGCCATCTGTATCCACCAGCATGATATGGTCGGCTGAACTGTCGGTAATGGACCGCCATTTGGCTTCGGAGTCCTGGAATGTCTGCTCAATGGATGCCATGCCGGAAAATTTGGTGGAACTTTCAATTTCCGAATCCAGTTTACTGGTTAGCAGTAAATAGGGTTCGTCACCCAACAATAGGCTGCTACAGGACACTTCGACGTAGACTTTACCGCCGAGATTTGTAATTGCTGGCCATCGAAGCGTTTTGGCTTGTTCTAACTGCTTGAGGTTTTGTAATATGTTTCCGGGAGCTTCATCCTGCGCGAATTGGTAAAGTTGGTTAATGCCCCGCTTTGAAAGGGTTTTCAGGGGGAATCCAAACAGGCGGGAATGAGTGTTGTTAATGGCTACGAATTGCCCTGACTCTGCATCAATAATGGCCATTGCATCGTTCGATGCATCCATGACGGTAATGAGTGACTCATCCAGCGTAATAATCGATTCCATGAACTGGCTCTGAGTGTACTTAATCGATATCGTAATTCAAGTCTGAGTAAAGTAATTGACACTATTAAATCGAACGGCGGCGCGACGTAATAATGCAATATTCGTACTCTTTACGCGTATATTTTTACGCTAATTAGAGTATATATCAATTACAAATGAACAAAAAAGGAAGTGCCATAAATTCTTGCTGACAGGAAAATCCTGTTAATAAAGCGAGCAGCTATGTTGCGTGTGGTGTTACTGACGCATATACAGGGTCTTACTGTTGCCGAGTATGGCGTTCTAAACTAAGTTTCCGGCTGTGGACGCTTCGAATTTATTTTCAATGATATCTATATGGACACAGCGCAGGAAATCTTAAATCGAATACGTTGGGACGCTGGATTTGCCGCGGGAGCGAGTTTTGAAATCGGCTATTACGACAGGGTTCAACATACAATTCTAAAAGTTAAATTTAAAGATATCCGATTCCCCGAAGATAATCATTTCAGTTTTGAAATTACCGATGACTACGAAGATATTCATACGATTCCCTATCACCGGGTAAAAGAGATTTACCGTAACGGCCGGTTAATTTGGCACAGGGAACACTAATGCCAAGTGTCAGAGTATTTGGCAGGATATGGGGTGTCACTAACTACCACAAATTGGACTGGAACCTGTTCTGATGCCAACGCTAGATGCATATGACGCTGTACCCTATGATGACTGTCCCATCACCGAAAGCAGTCCGGACTATATTTCAGTTATAGGGCGTCTATTCGGGATAGAAACCGAATCTCCTCAGGCGTGCCGTGTCCTGGAATTGGGGTGTGCCGCCGGCGGTAACCTGATTCCCCTGGCCTTTTATTGGCCCAACAGCAGTTTTATTGGCGTGGAATTATCGAAACACCAGGCCGCGATGGGAAATGCCTTAATTGATAAACTTCAGCTGGACAATATCAATATTATTCATTCTGATATTTTACAGTTGGACAGCAGCATAGGGTCTTTTGATTACATCATTGTGCACGGTGTTTTCTCCTGGGTACCCAGCCAGGTGCAGGATCACATTCTCAAGCTGTGCCGCACATTGCTTCGTAAAAACGGTATTGCGTATATAAGTTATAATACTTTACCAGGATGGTACCTTCGTATGCCGGTGCGCGACATGATGTTGCGCCACAGCCACCATGCGTCAACGGTTGAAGAAAAAACACATAAAAGTATAGAGATGCTTCGTACCCTGTCAGCCGGCCTGCCTGCGAAGGGGCAGGGCAGCTTGAGCGAGCAATGGCTCAAAGAAGAAGTCGATAAGCTGCTTACAATCTCACCGGCTCACCTGTTACACGATTACCTGGAACCCAACAATCAGCCTTTCTATTTCCATGATTTTATGGAAAGGGTTTCCGACCACGGCCTGCAGTATCTGGCAGAAGCACATCTGTACACCATGCTGGAACCGGCAGCAGGTAATGAAATGGAAGCAGCGTTAGATAAGTTTGACAATATTGTTGATTACGAACAGCACCTGGACTATTTGTCCGTTCGCCATTTCCGTCAAAGCCTGCTTTGCCACGATAGTCGTGTTGTTGAGCGGGACCTGGATATCGATAAATTGCGGCACCACTATGTATTTACATTATTGGCGTGCAACGAGGAAATTGATCTGTCTACGGTGTCACCGCAACTATTCACAGACCGGCGGGGCGCATCGTTTAGCATCTCCCATCCTTTGACTAAGGCCGCTATCGTTGCACTGGCGGAAATATATCCCGCGAGTTGCGGTTTTGATGAACTATTGTTGCAGGCACGACGGATATTAAAAGAATTTGACAGTGATTATCTTGCTGCCGATGCAGATGCGTTGCTGGATGAGCTCTTCCACCTTTATTTGTCTCAAGGAGTTCGCTTTACATTAGCGCAACGAAACCTGCCAAATGGTGTTGCGCGACGTCCTCAAGCCAATGCCCTGGCTCGCTATTACAGTGAAGATGGGCGATGTTGTACAGGATCGGCGCACCATATTAGTATTCACTTGGACATAGTCGATCGGTTTGTTATATCGGTGCTAACGGGCGATCATGACCTGACACAGATAAAAGATAAGTTGGAGCATAAAATGGCATCGGATGCCGATTTTAAAAGTTTTGTGGAAAAAAATACCAAAAACATTTCCCTGGAGAGTTATCTGGAACAGACGTTATTTCATTTTGCAGCTCACGGGCTGCTGGTTGATTCTGACGGAACGTGATGATACCACCGTGGCCCCGCCTGGCGGTGTGACGACGACTACGGACATTATATGACTACGGACATTATATAGAGTTACGTTATATTAAGGCGCCAATGATCTGACTATCGAATATATAAAAAAACAACTCATTTTTTTTAACATGCTGATTATAGCTGTAAAATTAAATTAAACATCTGCGTAGTAAACGAACACTCATTCCACGCGTTTAGAATAAGTAGCACTTAAGTATCTGGTTGTGCAAAGCAATAAAATGTGGGGGAGTTAAGAATGCGTTTAGTCATGTTAACCGCAGCAACAGCTATTGTGTTGTGGGCTTGTGGTTCCAATCAACCTGCCGATTCCGATCGGGTCCAAAATACCGATCCGCGAAAGAATATTCAAAAAGCTGTGGAAATCATTCCTCAGAAAAGCTTCCCCGTGGTTCCTATCGATGGCCGGCTGCGTGATGAACATATACAAATGTATGTGTCCGTCAAAATTCGGCAGGAACAATTGTGCTATGAGCAGAATATCACCTATGTTAAGCGACAGAACAAGCGTGATGCGGCAGCTTGTGCATCTAGTAAAAAGGCCAACTCCAGCCGGACTTACGAGAAGCTCGCCATCAAGGAGTTCGACTTTAACGACCAGCTTTTTTATTGGGTCAAACGCACGGTTAACGATGCAACAGTCCGTCGTGCCAAAACAGGGCCAGTCAGTGGCAAACGCGCATCAAGTTTTGAAGAATCCGTCGCTATACATAACATGCGAATGATACAAAAGTATCAGGACGAGTTAACCTTTGCCCTGAATTACAGGATACCTGCACCAACTTCGATGGCGCAACAAACCACAAGCACCGAGCCGAATGTTGCTGCACAACAAACAGCCCTGTTTCTTCAACCCTCAAGTTAACCTAGCCATCCAAGCCCTAAGCTAAAGGCGCCTCCCGTTCCCCGCGGGAGGCTATTTTTTCAAGCTCTCTGAATGGCCGAAACATTTGACAGGGTAAACAAGAGGAAGATCGACTGCCGAAACTGAGAAGTTAAGATTATCGTTACACCCACTGGTTATTGATTATTTTGTTGGGATTCTTTGGTTTGGCGTTAGCGGTATTTGTGTCTGGCAACCAGGTATTTCCAATGAATCGGTTAGCAGAATGATATAGCGGCTAACTTGTCAATTTATTCGAGCATGCTTTAGCGCGGAATATTATCGAACATTATTTGCGCTAACCGCTGTATTCGCAATTCATCATAAAGGTATTTTGTGAATTGTGAAGTAGCAGACATTTTGAGTCGCGGTACTGATGAATAATCTTCCAGGATTCGGCTACATTTTTTTTATCGTGGTTGTAATCCTAAATCACGTTGGCTCGTTAGGTATATATACATCTCAATTCAACTTCACACCAAGGTATCCACCTCTGGCGTATAACAAACATGGTTTAAAAATAATGACGTTACATGGATGGTGCAGAGCGCTAATCGTATTCTTTTTGTTGTCTATTCTGGCCGCATCGACCGTTAGCTGCGGCGGCGGGGGTGGAAGCGGTGGCGGCACAGGTGGTGGCGGTACCGGCGGTGGCGACGGTGGAGGTGCTGTAGACGAACCGACTCCTGTTACTGCTGAAGTCGTCGAATTTAATGTCCGGCCGGGTCCTATTGTTGCGGTTCGGGTGGGTGAAACAGCCATACTGGACGGTAGCTACACCAGTGCCACAACGGGGGATATATTGGCCTATGAGTGGTCTTTCGTCTACAAGCCCATTGCTAGTAATGCCGAATTACTCGATGCCACAACGGTGAATCCCAGTTTCATCGCGGATGCCAGGGGAACCTATATGGCACAACTGGTGGTCAGCGCAAGAGGTGTTTCCAGCCAGCGCGTTATCACCACGGTTCTCGTGACAAACGATGGCGAACGTCCCACCGGACCTTTTCATCATATGGGGTTGTCGTCAAACTGTGTGCAATGTCACAATGGCGCCATTGAGTCTATTCCGGGCAAATCACCGGATCACCTTGCGAGCAGTAACGTGTGCCAGGCCTGTCACACGACGTTCGGTCTTAACCTTATTCCTTTCGTAGATCACCTGGAAGTATTCGGCACCTGCAGTGAATGTCACGACGGTATACGGGCCATCGGCAAATCCGACCAGCACCCGGAAACCAGTGTGGAATGTGACGACTGTCACAATACCACTGCCTTCATTGAAACCGATGCAGACGGCAATTATGATCATTCCGGTATTTCCAGGAGTTGCAGCGTCTGCCACAACGGTACTGTGGCCACCGGTAAACATGAAGGGCATATCGCGACTGAAAGTGAATGTAATTCGTGCCATATCGTGGATAACTTTCAGACCATTATCTTTGATCACAGCACCATTACCGGTACGTGCGAGGCCTGTCATAACGGCACCCAGTCAATCGGCAAGACGCCTGACCACCCCAATACCAACGCGGATTGCGGTATGTGCCATAACACGCGCACGTTTGCCTGGACAGAAGGATTCGACCACACCGTTCCGGGTGTCGCAAACGAGCTGTGTGCCACCTGCCATAACGGCACGAACGCGACCGGTAAATCAACCAACCATATGCCCACTACCGACGATTGTGGCACCTGCCACACGCCGGGTATTTTTGCGACCGGTACTTTTGATCACAATGGCGTAAGCGGTAACTGTTCATCCTGCCATGACAGTGTGATTAGCACAGGATTTCCTGACAATCACCTGCCCACTACCGAGGACTGTTCGCTCTGCCATCTCACCACCGATACCTTTGTGGGAGCGACATTCGATCACTCCAATATTTTTGATAACTGCGAGTCCTGCCACAACAGCGAGATATCCACGGGCAAGACAGACACCCATATCCCAACGCAGGATGATTGCAGTACCTGCCATATCCCCGGCGCCGCTTTTTCACCCTCGATTTTCGATCACGAAGGTATTACCAGGGGTTGTGAAGGTTGTCATAACGGCGTGTCGGCGACCGGCAAGGATACCGCGGTCAATCATGTTCCCACCACCCAGGATTGTTACATTTGTCATTCGACCACGGCGTTTATTCCCGCGTCTTTCAGTCACGAAGGCATCACCGGCAATTGCGCCAGTTGCCATGACGGCACAATCGCGATTGGCAAATCCACTAACCATATACCGACCACCGAGGATTGTGGCATCTGTCATAACACCAACGATTTCCCCAGTGGCGTGTTTGACCACCAGGGCATTGCCACGAATTGCGAAGGCTGTCACAACGGCCAATACGCCACCGGCAAGGATGCGGCCGTTAACCACTTGCCTACAACGCAGGATTGCCACTTTTGTCATAGCACCACGGCGTTCCGTCCCTCGATTTTCAACCACGATGGCATCACCGGCGACTGTACGTCATGCCACAACGGCACGAACGCCACGGGCAAACCCACCACGCACATCCCCACTACGGAGGATTGCGGGGTATGTCATGACACCAGCGGCTTTACCAGCGGGGTGTTTGATCACACCGGTGTCACCAACAACTGTGCCGGTTGTCACGATGGAGTTTATTCCATCGGTAAGAATTCAGCGGCGAACCATGTGCCCACCACGCAGGACTGTCACTTCTGTCATAACACGGCGGCTTTTTTCCCGTCGATCTTCAATCACGACGGTATCACCGGCGATTGCGCCAGCTGTCACAATGGCACCGCCGCCCTGGGCAAGCCATCAACGCACATCCCCACCACCGAGGATTGCGCGGTATGCCATAGCATCGACAGCTTTACCACCGGGGTGTTTGACCACACCGGTATCGTGAGTGACTGTGCTTCCTGCCATAACGGTATTTCCGCCCGCGGCAAAGACGCCGATCACCTGCCAACCACCGAGGATTGCAGTGTCTGCCACGTACCCGGGACTTTCCTAACGGCCGTCTTCGATCATGCCGGTATTGTGGATAACTGTGTCTCCTGTCATAACGGCACGGCGGCGACGGGCAAACCGGTGAATCACATCCCCACCACGGAAGACTGTTCCGTGTGCCATACCACCACCAGCTTTACTTCAGGCGTGTTTGATCACACCGGTGTCACCAATGGCTGCAGCGGATGTCACAACGGGCAATTTGCGATCGGCAAGGATTCGGCCACCAATCACTTGCCCACTGCCCAGGATTGTTATTTCTGCCATACCACCACGGCGTTTCTGCCGTCGATTTTCGATCACTCGGGGATCAGTAATAATTGCGCTTCCTGCCATAACGGCACGGCCGCCATTGGCAAGTCCCCAACACACATCACCACCACTGAGGATTGCGGCGTCTGTCATAACACCACCGCCTTTATTGGCGCGGTGTTTGATCATACTGGTATCGTGGATAACTGTGCCTCCTGCCATGGCACATCGGCCATCGGCAAGCCGCTAAATCATGTCACCACCACCGAGGATTGCAGCGTCTGTCACCAGACCGGCACGTTTACCACCGGCGTGTTTGATCACACGGGAATCGTTGATAACTGCGCCTCCTGCCACGACGGCTCCATCGCTATCGGCAAGCCCACCGATCATGTGCCCACCACGCGGGATTGCGCCAATTGCCATGGCACCACGACGTTTACCACCGCGGTGTTTGATCATACCGGCATCGTGGATAACTGCGCTTCCTGTCACGACGGGGTGACCGCTATCGGCAAACATCCCGACCATCTCGCCACCACGGAAGATTGCAGTGTCTGCCACGTTACCAGCAGTTTCCTCAACGCGGTGTTCAATCACACCGGTATCGTGGATAACTGTGCCTCCTGCCATAACGGCACGGACGCGACCGGCAAGCCGGCGACTCATATTCCCACCACGGAAGACTGTTCCGCGTGCCATGTCACCACCAGTTTTACCACCGGCGTGTTTGACCACACCGGTGTTACCAATGGCTGCGACGGTTGTCACGATGGTGTTTATGCCACCGGCAAAGCCGCGGCAACGAACCATTTACCCACCACGCAGGATTGCCACTTTTGTCATACCACCAGGGCGTTCCGTCCGTCGATCTTCACGCACGAGGGTATCACCGGCGATTGCGCGTCGTGCCACAACGGCACCATCGCCACAGGTAAACCCACCACGCACATCCCCACTACGGAGGATTGTGGCGTGTGTCATGACACCAGCAGATTTACCACCGGGGTGTTTGATCACACCGGCGTGACCAGCAACTGTGCCGGGTGTCATGATGGGGTCTATGCAATTGGCAAGGATTCGGCAGTAAACCATGTGCCCACCACGCAGGACTGTCACTTCTGCCACAATACAACGGCGTTTTTCCCGTCGATCTTCAATCACGACGGTATCACCGGCGATTGCGCCTCCTGCCACAACGGCACCGCGGCTATTGGTAAATCGAGTACCCATATCACGACCGCTGAAGATTGCGGCGTGTGTCATAACACCACCACCTTTATTGGTGCGGTGTTCGATCACACCGGTATCACAAGTGGCTGCGCATCATGCCACGACGGCGTTTCAGCCCGCGGCAAAGATAGCGACCACCTGCCGACAACCCAGGATTGCAGCGTCTGCCACGTGCCTGGCAGTTTTCTGACGACCGTGTTCGATCACACCGGTATCGTCGACAACTGCGCATCGTGTCACGATGGATCATCGGCCAGAGGTAAACCGGTGAATCATATTCCCACCACGGATGATTGTTCGGTATGCCATGTCACCGACAGTTTTACCACCGGCGTGTTTGATCACACCGGTGTCACCAATGGCTGTGACGGTTGTCACAACGGGCAATTTGCGATCGGCAAGGATTCGGCCACCAATCACTTGCCCACTGCCCAGGATTGTTATTTCTGCCATACCACCACGGCGTTTCGTCCTTCAATCTTCAGTCACGAGGGCATCACCGGCAATTGCGCTTCCTGTCATAACGGCACGGCTGCCATTGGCAAGTCAGCAACACACATTGCTACCACCGAGGATTGCGGCGTCTGTCATAACACCACCACCTTTATTGGCGCGGTGTTTGATCACACCGGTATCGTGGATAACTGTGCCTCGTGCCACGATGGCACATCGGCCATTGGCAAACCGCTAAATCATGTCCCCACCACCGACGATTGCAGTGTCTGTCACCAGACCGGTACGTTTACCACCGGGGTGTTCGATCATACGGGAATCATTGATAACTGCGCCTCTTGCCACGACGGCTTGATTGCTCTCGGTAAACCAGCCGACCACGTGCCCACGATCCTGGATTGCGCCAATTGCCATGGCACCACGACGTTTACCACCGCGGTGTTTGATCACACCGGCATCGTGGATAACTGCGCCTCCTGCCACGACGGGGTGACCGCTACCGGCAAACATCCCGATCATCTCCCTACCACGGAAGATTGCAGCGTCTGTCACGTTACCAGCAGTTTCCTCAACGCGGTGTTCAGTCACACCGGCATCGTCGACAACTGTGCATCGTGTCACGACGGCACAACGGCCCTCGGCAAGCCGGTGAATCATGTTCCCACCACCGACGATTGCTCCGTGTGCCATACCACCACCAGCTTTACTTCGGGTGTGTTTGATCATACCGGCATTGTCGACAACTGCGCATCATGCCACGACGGCGTGATTGCACTGGGCAAACATGCCGACCACCTGCCCACGACCCAGGATTGCAGTGTCTGTCACGTGCCCGGGACTTTCTTAACCGCGGTATTTAATCACACGGGCATCGTGGATAACTGCGCCTCCTGTCACGATGGCACATCGGCCACCGGCAAACCGGCGACGCATATTCCCACCACGCAAGATTGTTCCGTATGCCATAACACCACGGCATTTATTGGCGCCGCCTATGACCATACCGGTATAACCAGTGGCTGCGCATCCTGCCACGATGGCATCTCCGCCACGGGTAAACCTACCGATCATGTACCAACCAATGATGACTGCAGCCAATGCCATCAAACCACGGGATTCTTACCGGCAACGTTTGATCATACGGGTATCGTGGACAACTGCCAGTCCTGCCATGACGGTGTGTTTGCCATCGGTAAATCAGCCACACATGTAGCGACTAATCAGGATTGCGGCGTGTGTCACAACACTACTTCCTTTATCGGCGCAGTGTTCGACCATACCGGCATCGTGGACAACTGCGCCTCCTGCCACGATGGCACAACAGCCCGCGGCAAACACCCTGACCACGTACCGACGACATTAGATTGCTCCAACTGCCATACCACGGCAACGTTCCTCGGTGCCACATTTGATCACCAGGGTATAACCGATGGCTGTAGTTCGTGTCACGACGGAACTACCGCGATTGGAAAATCGAGAACGCATTTTGAGACCACGCAGGAATGTAATGTGTGCCACACCACAAGCGGATGGGCGCCGATCGATTTCACCCATGCATCCAGCAATTACCCGGGCGATCATAATTCGACGGTAACCTGTATTACCTGTCACGGTAACAGCGAAACGATTAACTACCGGTCTCCTCAATACCTGGGTTTTTGCGCCGCCTGTCATGCTAATGATTTTGAATCACAAGGCGCGCACAATGGTGGGAGAACCGGTACCGTGGAACAAAACAAAGATTGCAGTGGCGGCGGCTCGGGCTGTCACCGCGTCAGCGATCGTGATTTTTGATGTATGTAGTAGTGGCACGACTCACCTTCATCTACATTGAAGTACGCTCATCGATGATTTCCACGTTTTCGATAGCGCTGCAAACCACAAGCACGAAGCCGACTGTTGCCACGCGACAGACGGCCCCGTTTCTTCAACCCTCAAGTTAACCCGGCCATACAGGCCCTAAGCTAAAGCCGCCTCCCGTTATCCGCGGGAGGCCATTTTTTCAAATTCTCGAAATGGCCAGCGCATTGGATATGCTGACTAACAGGGAGCTTGACTGATGAGAATGAATCATAATGCGTAGACGATTTTGTTCGCTACACGTCTCCTATGGATCCGCTTTCCCGGTTGTTTTGTCGCATGTCAGATGGTTTCCAGCGCCGTGGGCATTGTGATACAGAAATCATTGCAAACCTCGATATATTGCTTACACTTGGATAGGAGCAACCCATCGAATCGTGCCTTTCAACAAGGCAGTGAGTGTAATTTAATCAAGGATAGGGATGAGCATAAAAATAATATTGTGGTATGCGCTTGCCATAACTATATTATTTACGCATAGCCAGCAGGGATGGGCACAAACAAACGCCGAGCACGAAAAGGAGATTTATAGCGTTACCGTGCAGGGCGACTTTAATGAATATAAAGAGTTGTTAAAACTGGCCATTTCCGGCCGCGGCATTAAAATCAGCAACACATCATTTATTAGTCACATGTTGCAGCGCACCAAAGAAGCAGTGGGCGCCGACAGGGATATTTTTGTTAACGCCGAAGCCATAGAATTTTGCAGTGCAACCCTGTCCCGGGAGATGATGGCAGCTGACCCCCACAATATATTGTATTGTCCCTATATTATTTATATATACGAAGTTGCCGGAAAGCCCGGCGTGATTCATTTAGCCTACCGTAAACTGCCGATTAAAGGGTCACCTGACTCAAGACGTGCCCTGAAAAAGGTCAATAAGCTGTTAAAGGAAATCATTGCAGAAACCGTGGAGTAAGTGCGTGTAGCTCCGGTTTGACGGCAATATCCAAATCGAAAGCGCGATGATTGCTAAATCGTGTTTTTTGTGATGTTGTACATAGTTGTGTGGTTACAACAAGCGTATTTTATGTCGCTTTAAAAGCTGCTACTCAATTAAGGGAGAAACCTCATGTGTAAACCGACTAAGTCAATTGTGACGTGGGTAACTATCATACTACTTAGCATGACGGGGGCAACGACAGTTGCTTATGCGGATCACGCCTGGAGTACCTATCATTGGGCCCGAACCAGTAATCCGTTGGCGCTGCAAGTGGTGGATAGTGTAACTGAAGACTGGCAAAGTACATTCGAAATGTCATTGGATATGTGGAATCGTTCCGAAGTTTTATCAATGGCGGTCACTTCCGCGGACGATGCAAAAAATACCCGGAAAAGATGCCAAATGGTAAAAGGCCAGATGCACGTTTGTAACGCAGCTTATGGGTACAACGGCTGGTTAGGCCTGGCTACAATCGGTATTGATGTAAACGGTCATATAGACCAGGGTACCGCCAAGGTCAACGACAGTTACGCGACTTATTGGACGGATACAGTGGAAAAGAATCATGTAATGTGCCAGGAAACCGGGCATGTATTTGGGTTGGGGCACACAAGTGAAGATGGTAGCAGCCAGAAAACTTGTATGGATTATTCCAACGACCCCGATAGCGAGTGGCCCAATGCCCATGACTATGAACAATTAGCTCAAATCTATTTCCACCTCGACAGCTACAATAGCTATGACACCGGCGGCGGCGATGGTAATGGCGATAGCGGTGGCAATGGGTGCAATGCGCCTCCCGGTAAAGGCTGCAACAAAAATAACGCGACAGTACCTCCTATGGGAGTACGGGTCATTCGTGGCCCTCACCATGAAATCTGGGTGGCCGCGAGAGCCGATGGTGGTTTGTGGATACACCACATCAGGTTAGCACCGGAAAACTGAGTGCATTGAACAATATCGCCACCTTCCTCCTTGATAAAGAGGAAGGTGGATGGCATATTGGCACGGATTGGCCGTTCACCTGTCGTGAATCCGGGGCACTAAGGCAAATCAAACAGTATTATTTCAGCGTCAGTATCGGCGGAAATAGAAACTGTTGGCGCTTCGGTTATTGCAGCCCCGTCACCTCGATAGAGTTTGTGGTCGTTGACAGTCACATCACCGTGAACAACTTGTACCCAGGCCTTTCGATTATCCGGCAGGTTATGGTTTATTAATTTTCCTTTCGCTAACTTGCCGGCGTAAACGAAAGCGTCCTGGTGTATCAATACGGATCCATTTTCACCGTCCGGCGATGCAAGAAGATGCAAAGCCTGGTCTACCGGTTCAGTGGCATATTGTTTTTGCTCGTACCCTGGCTTAATGCGCTGCGTGTCCGGAACAATCCAGATTTGCAGGAAGCGTACAGGTTCCGAACTTGATGCGTTGTATTCACTGTGGGTCACGCCGGTGCCCGCGCTCATGCGTTGGATTTCACCGGGCCGGATAACGGATCCATTACCCATATTGTCCCTGTGTTCCAGCCCGCCTTCCAGCACGTAACTGATAATTTCCATGTCCCGATGACCATGGCTGGGGAATCCCGCCCCGGGCGCCACATGATCTTCATTAATGACACGCAGAACAGAAAATCCCATGTGCTCGGGATCGTAGTAGCTGGCAAAGGAAAAGGTATGGCGGCTTTCCAGCCAGCCATGATTGGCATAACCTCGTTCATTGGATTTTCTGATCTGTATCATGGATCACCTCCAGGATATTAGCTGGTCTGCATCAACTTGCTAAACTTTGTGAACTTATGCGTTGTGACTCGCGGTCGACGTCCGGGCGTAATGCATAGGCACCAGATCCCAGCATGGCCTGAACAATAGCGGCGACCGTAAGAAACGCAGCATATTCCCAACCACCATTTTCATTGGTATACAACCAGCCATTGCCTGAATGGACAGACAACGCGCCGAGCAGGACAGGGATTAGTGCCAATGCGATCCAGCGGGTCGCCACACCCAGTATGAGTAAAACACCGCCGGCGATTTCCATCACCGTGACGGGATAAGCCATCCAGCCGGCGAAACCAACCGATTCGAAGAATTGCGCCGTACCGGGCAGGGTGAAAACGAATACCTTCAATAAACCATGGGAAATGAACATAACGCCAAGACTGATGCGTAACATAAGTGCCGCGTAAGGGGTGAGATTTATATGGTTCATGGTGCTCTCCTTATGGATTGTTGGTTGATATAAAGTACTAATTAGTACTATTAAGATAAATTTTTTTACGAAAATATATCCTGTAACTTCGACAATATCCGTTCAGCGTCCTGCAATTCCTGTTTTGACAGTTGATCAAAACGAATTTTCAAATACGCAATCTGCCGCGGAAACTCTTTTTCAAATATTTTCTGGCCCTTTGCGGTTAGCGATACAATAAACTGCCGGCGGTCTTCTGCGGAACAGGTTTTCTTCACCAGTCCCTTATTTTCCAGTCGTTCAATAACCCCCGTTAACGTGCCTTTGGTAATCAGGGTCTTTTCCCCGATTTCCTTAAAACATAAACCTTCGTTATTGCCCAGGGTAAAAATTACGTCCGCCTGGGGCAGGGTTAAGTCGCTGTCCGCGTATCCCGCTGCATCATAACTGCTGAATGCCTGGTAAGCCTTAACCAGTTGCCGCAATACCGGCATAAAAGGTTGCTTAGCGGCATTTCGGTGAGTAATCCTTTGGGGTCCTTTCATGCAATCACCTAAATAGTACTAATAAGAACTATAATAGTACTAATTAGTACAAAGTCAAGAAATAAAATCACCAGTTTTGTCTGTCATAATACTCGGCACAATATCGATATAACTTATTGAAATGAAAGGGATAGTTAAAAGACTCATTCACTATACAATGTGTAAACTGACAGTGTCTCCTGATGCGGCTGTGTTTTTTCGATCGGTGGTGTTGTCAAACTGCCTACATTACGAACACCTGAGCCGATAGTTATCGCGCTATTGCTAAATGTCATGGGTTTGTAACATGTTTTGCAGGATAATAACGGCCCATTCCCACAGTAGGTTTTCCTTTTTGATCACATTTGCGAGGGAGGAAATACCATGCCGTCACCGGTTACGATTCATTTCGACAATGTTTTGCAACTCGATCAGCCTCATCTCTGGATTTGGTACGATGGAACGGATTTAACGGATGATTTCGCTCCCACGGGTCAGGATGAATATGGCTGGATCTTTAAACTCAACGTTCGACAGCCACGTTTTCGCTTCAAGTTTAAGCAGGGTGTCGGTACCGACGGGCCCTGGGAAGACGAAAGTCTTAACCGCACTTACCGGGTTCAGGAACAGATCAGAGGCAAATCAGCCAGCAACGAAATATGGTGTAAAGGGGATAAAGCATTTGTGTATGATGCGCGGCCGCGTCGCCCGGAAAAGGAAACGGCAGAACAGTATCTCAACACACTGACCTTTAAACCTGGCATATATGTTCCCGGGACCGGCGGGTTTTCCGGCCTGGGGGCAACGCCGTTGGCTGATGGACGTATGCTATTCGGTTTTTATCATCCCAACGCCGCCCGGGTTTATGTGATGGGCAATTTCAACGACTGGCAGCGGCCGGGCCATGATCAAGAAAATCCGAAAAAATTCATTGAGATGAAACTGTACCGTGGATATTTCGGCGTGGCCAACATCTGGCTGGTGGTCACCGACAAAGCCGCGGTTAATGATGAATACAAGTTTTGTGTCCTGGGCGGTGTACCCCGCAATGACAAAAATCGCAGCCTGCGTTATCAAACCGATCCCTATGCGCGAGCCCTGGTGAACGACTTTACAACCAATAATGCGCAAATCGTCGATCCTTCACATTTTGCGTGGCACGATCAGCAGTGGCAAACACCGGATCCCCATGACCTTATTTTGTATGAACTCAGCGTGCACGGATTTACCGATGATGATCCGGATATTCACGAACAACATCATGGCAGGTTTTCCGGCATTACTGAGCGCATCAAAAACGGCTACTTTGACCAGTTGGGAGTTACTGCACTATCGTTGATGCCATTGTCGGAATTTCCCAGTATGCAGGGGCCAACCACGCTGGGTTATAACCCGGCGCTGTTTTGCACCGTGGAGCGGGATTTCGGCAGCCCCGATGATTTGCGGCAACTGGTGAACGTGGCCCACCAGCATGGCCTGGCGCTGATCCTGGATCAGGTTTTCAATCATACTGACAACGGTTTTAATCCCCTTTGGCAGGCGATACTGGAGCACCCGGATGAAGCGGCGCGCAACGATGGCGGACTGTATTTTAATGGCTCAACCCCATGGGGCAATCGCGTGGCCACCGAAAAAGAAGATGTGCAAAACATGTTGATCGATGCGTGCAAGCTGATGTTGGCGGAATATCATGTGGACGGTTTTCGTTTCGATGCGACCCACCAGCATTACATGGATCACGGTTTTTTGCAGCGCCTGGCCGTGGAGTTGAAAGGCTTTAAGCCAGACGTGATATTAATTGCCGAAAATCTTCCCAACCAGCGTGATTTAAATCGCCACGGTTATGACGGTTATGCACAGTGGTGCGATCAGTTTCATGATAAAAGCAAGGCGTTGTTGCGGGAGGGTACCTTTGAAAACCAATGGCACTACAACCCTGACAAGTTGGGCGACATGTTTTATTTTAGTAAAGGCCAGTTTGCCGCTCATACTAACAATGTGATCAACTATTGCGAAAGCCATGATGAAAACAGCGTGTCATTTGAAGTGGCTTCCAACGCATCGTTAAACAATCCTCCCGCCAAGGACCGAAAAGGGCGGCTGGGTTTGATGTCAACCATGGTGGCGCTCGGTGAACCGATGATTTACATGGGGCAGGAATTTAACGTGGAACGCCCGCGTAATATCGTCAATGTGCGCTGGCCAAATGATTTGGCGACCGAAGGGTTTTACCAATGGACATCGCGTCTCATTAAACTACGCCAACGTTATCCCGGCTTGAAGCTCGCCGGCGATGACCCTTATGCCTCAGGGCAATTTCACTGGGTTATTGCGCCGTGGATGGACAATAGCCATGGCGGCGGGAATAAAGTCATTGGTTGGCGAACCCGGCCCAATGGCGATGCCTACGACACCATGCTTATCATGTTGAACTATGATAATCACGATGTACAGGTCGACGTGGATTTCGGGTTGCCTGGTCAGTGGGTAAAACTGGCGGATATTGATAATGTCAACGATATCGCGCCGCAAGGGACGAATTCGGAATCGGATCCGGCTACCATTGAAACCCGTGATGGGCGTTTTCCCGGATTTATGCTGCCGCCGTCCAGCGGTTTTATTTATAAGTGGCAAGCCGCGGTTTAGGCCAGCGGACGTTACACACGATAACGTAGTACGCAGCGCGATCGGGAACTTAATGCCGGGGTCAGGTCATGGCGGCGTGATTCGACGGTTTTCAGCGTTCTTAACGGTGATTGGTTGAACTTTATACTAGCTACATATTCTAATCTTAGACCGTGATAGAGAGGGCGGAAATCAATGGAAATTCCTGCTCGTATCACGGTGATTGGCGCCCATGCGCGCTAAGGTAGTAATAAAACTGTAAAAAAGTTATACTACCGGAAATTGTACGTTATCCGGGTCACATCAACGAAACCACCACTATTGTAATAGATTTATAGTGTCGTCAGATTTTGTCTCCTGCGGTCAGCCTGGTTGAATCTACAATTGTGCTATTAATTTATTGAAATATCGAGGTAATTTACATGGTTACAGGTACCGTTAAATGGTTTAACGACGCCAAGGGGTTTGGATTTATCGCACCTTCTGATGGCAGTGCGGACGTATTCGTTCACTATTCTGTCATCCAAATAGACGGTTTTCGTTCTTTATCTGAAGGGCAGGCGGTTAAATTCGAAAAGGAGAAGGGACCCAAAGGATTTCAGGCCACCCTGGTCCAGCTAGAGACCTAGTTCAACAACCAGTGTAAATTTGTCAAAAACCTGGTGATTTCACCACGGGTTTTGATGTCACATACTCTCCACTTCCGGACCTCCGCGAGAGTCCGCCTATGACAACTGGGATTAAATTTGAAAAATCTATTTATTAGCAATCTACCTGCCGAGGCCTCTGAAGAGTCCGTAAAGGACTTATTTTCTGAATATGGAACTGTGCATTCTATACGTTTGAATACCGATATCTTTACTGGCAAATGCCGTGGATTCGGTATCGTGTCAATGGAAGGCCATGAAGCGCGTGCCGCTATCGCAGATCTTGATGGAAAATCCCTGGCCGGCCGGATTTTAAAAGTCAGGTTTGAAAAGGAAATGAAGGGCGGTCGCGCACGGCGCCACCGTTAACCCTAACAACCGGTTTACCACTGTATTTCGCGTAAGAGGATTTATTGACTATGCCAGCTGTGAAAGCTACTGCCACTATTCCAAGTAAGTTTGCTGTCGTGAGCGTTGAAAAAACAAAAGCACCGGCGGGTACCGACGGTGATGATTGGTATCGCTACGTTGTAGAATGTGACAATTCGCAGATTGTAGGCAACATGCGGGGTTCTCAAAATGCGGTGACCCAGTATGCCAGGGAGTTTGTGGAGAATCTTAACGAACGGGCGAGAACGCCAAAAGGCCGGTCCACCTGGGCTCCATCGGCATCGCAAAAAACGCCACCCAAAAAAGTGTAGCCGGATACGCCGGTCAGGCGGTAATCCAGCGATCTGCCTATTGCTTTTGTTACACGCACGTTATTGCATGTATTGCCGGGCTTCGACGTGATCCGGTACTAACTCCAGTACTTTTCCATATAACTGCACCGCCAGCTTGTCATTACCCAGGTAACGGTTTGCCCTTGCCTGAAAGACCAGTGCTTCGGCGTCGGTGGGATACCGTTCACTGACCGCGCGCGCGTGTTTTTCCAGTTGTTGCCATTGTTTCAAAGCCTGCTCTGTAATCATCAATCGAATGTGGGCGTAGTAATTCCATGGTGCCATTTCCAGTACTTTATTGGCATTCATTGCGGCTTCCCGCCATCGTTGTTGGGCCAGCAGCGGAAGAATTATTCCCAGCCGTGCATCCAGTGATTTTCCGTTTTTGCTCATAGCCTTGGTGTAATAGTCAATGGCCTTGCTATGGGAGCCTTTCAAATAATGCAACCAGCCGCGTCTTAGCAAAGCCAGTTCACTGTCGGAACTGACACTATTGAGCGCATTTATCGCTGCGTCGTACTGATAGAGGTTTTCCAGGCGATAGCTCTCCCGCCAGGGATCCACGTCCGCGATGACAGAATGGTTGGCGAAAGTTAAAATTGTAAATATTATGACACCAAGGTGTTTATGCATCGTATGCCTCACCAATGTTGTTGCAGGTTTATATAAAACAACAAACTATCGTAGTTGTCATTAATGGCGTTATTTTCATTCTGGCCGTAGGACGCCAGGGCCAATACGTTTGAGCTTTGCGACAGTTTCCACTGGACGCTGGCGGTGATTGCGCCGGTTTGTTTGTCGGCGGTGGAATAGACGGCTGCAGCATCGGGGTCAACGGCGAGAACCCGTTCACCGGTCAATGCCGACAGGCGGATGAATTCCATTTGCGGGCCGCCCTTGTTCGTAAACCAGTGGGTATAGGTAGCTTCCAGTGACCCGAATTGATCATCGTCGTATGCTGTATCCGCATTGTCGACAGATATAAAATATCCCCGTAACTGCAGCCAGTCGTAACTGTCATTCCATCCAAATCCCACTGTCGGAGTAACCTGGTCCACTTTAATAGTGGTTTCATTGTCGTATTCTGAGCGCGCGTAACCGATATCCGCATAGAATGTCCTGGCATAGTTGATAAATGTCACTTGCGGTTGATAGACCGTAATGTCGCTGTTTTCTTCTACGCTACTGGAACCGATGCTGGGCAATATACGATGACCACGGTGGCTTGGAGCACTTCCAATCCGGTAACTTAACGTATCCTGTCCCAAATATACATCAAAGCGGGTTGTAAGTTTTCCAGGCAGAATATCGAGAAAGAAACTGTGTCGGCCGGAGAGATAAAACAGGTGTTCGGCGAGCTCGCCGCTACCTTCAAAATCCACAAACGTATAGTTATAGCCAACACTAACATTCGCAAAATCCAGGTAATCTGCGCTTATATAGACCCCGGCGTTAACTGTGCTTTTTCGCTCGTCGGCGCCGCTATAAGACTGTAGATAACCCTGGAAGGTATTCCGGGTATCCCAGCTATTATCGGCGTGGGCGTGCGAAAGGAAAGCCAGGCACCACAAGGTGGCGCAGACTGAAAAAAATGAATGGTTAGCGTTTTTATAAACACTCATTGATCGTTACCACCAATACTCTTGATGCTGTCATGATGATTGATATAAGTTTATGGCCGTGTTTTGAAGGAGTTCCGGGGAACGGGGGCTGGCCTGTTCCGTCCAGTGGGGTACTCCCATGTCTTCCACCAAACCCGTTTCCGACAATTCCGCATGCCAGGATTTGCCATTGAACTCCAGCGTTATATCCTTGCAACCCAGTTCCGGGTCGATAGTGGACACGGTTTTTGCAGTATGACTGACGGCGCCAATGGTCAATGAATGTCGGCCGCTTTGAATCCAGCACGATTGTTGCTGATTCCATTGCCGTTCATAGTCGCTGTGTAAGCCGCAACCCAATGGCCTGAAAAATTGCAACGCTGATCGCTGCATAAACGTGAGAGGCAATAAGCGGCAGGAGGGGGCGTCTCGCCAGTGATGGGCAATTTCCGTAAGCGGTGTCAAACCGTTGGCCAGCACCCACATGTCAAGCAGGATATCTCTCGGACCTTTTCGGTCAAAAAAAGCGAGCACGCCGTTTTTTTCTTCAAAAGCGGCGCTGGCATGTGTAGTCTCACTGGTTAAGCGAAACTGGCCAAGTAGCGTTAGCTCGACGGTGAGTTTGCGATTGACGACTGCGTCTGAGTCACTACTGCTAAACCGGTAGTCGAACTGGCGGCCTACCGGTAAATGCATCTGGTTTGTCAGTTGATCATCAGGAACAGCCGGTTCGATGTTGTCACCTTCTTCCGGCAAGTATACTACCTGGTATTCGGGCGTATTATTTTTTTTATAAGCAATGATGCTGGCCAGATGAAACGGAAATGTCGGGCTGCCCAGTTGCGGGCTGCGTTGTACCTGCATATGAAGGTGGGGTTGGGGAGAACGGCCGGAATTGCCACAAGCGGCCAATACCTTGCCGGGCGACACGCGGTCCTTTTCTTTGACTTTCACACTGTTTTGCATCAGGTGCGCCAACAATAAATACAGCCCACTATCGAGGCGCAGCAGCACGATGTTACCCCAGTTATTTCTGGTGTTGACTTCACCGGGTTCATTGTCGGGGATGCGGTCATAGACGCGGACCACATCGCCGTGTACTG
>JASFMT010000003.1:0-29753 GCA_050117455.1 Gammaproteobacteria bacterium
AGTTCATTGAAGTCCTGGTTTTCCATAGACACCTTGAATGATCCAAGCAGTTGATTTATGTGCTCCATCGTTATTTTAGACTGCATTGGCGTTTCATTTTTTGATTTCTCTTTTTCCGAATTTAATTGTAACTTTGCTGACGCTAATTTTCCCTCCATCCCGTCATATAAAACCTGGTTTATTTCTAACCTCGCCAGGATTGTTAAGTCATTTTCTGCATCCGAAAATTGCGAAAGCGAAAGGTGTTTATTGAATAATTCAATATAGTGATCCTTTATAGTTTTAACACCTTGTACCGCCACTTTGTTGTTCGGTTCTTGCGCTAATATTTTTTTATATAGGCTGTAGGCATTATCGTCGACTGGAGTAACAAAGTGTTGTTTATCCGCCAGCATTTTTGCGCGATTTAACAACATAGTGAGTTCCTGGTTTTCTTTCTCGATCTTCGCGATTCTGGACTTAAGTTCTGGCAATTTATCAGCATCTGGATTTAACAGCGCTAATTCGCCTAACCATTTTTTACCTTTGCTTAAATCACCTATCGCTAACCCTTGTAATGCTCGTTCCGCAAAATCGTTTTCGATTTGCTTCAATCCCCTCATTGCTGCGGCGTTGCCAGGGTCCAGTGTTAACACCTCCTTATAAAAATACACCGCATTGTGGTTCTCTGGTGATGTATAGTTTTTTGCAAAATATGACGATTTAGCCTCACGGATTAGTTGTTCTATACGATTGTCTTGCTCATTTTCAGGATCAATCATCGACGCGGTTTCAGATTCCGCTGGTGTAGCGCTATCTATTCCTGCATTGACATTTTTCATAATGTCAGATTCTCCGTTGTCAGCATCAGTAGCGTCAACTACGGCATCTTGCGTATCCTGGCTTTCCGGATCTTCAATTTTTTCGTCGACTTCTCCCGCCAGGTGCGTTTGAGTATCCTCGTGGTCAAAGCTGTCAATGAAGTCCGCCATCTTAAAATCAAATTGCATTTGCGCCACTAAAACGACTGAAGTTACAAAAATCAGGAATAAAATGGTAAAAACAGCTGGCTTGAAGGAATGTCTAAAATGTTGTGTACTATTCAGATCATTTGAAAACTGAATATCCAGAGTCGGGTTGGTGTTGCGCTTACCCTGGCTGTTTATTAAACCTTTGGAATTGTAAAAAGGCTCAGTGGGAAATGAATTTTTTCGTCTCGGACGAGGTATCGTTTTATCATCATAATTGCTATTACGTTGACACATATAATCAGGTAACGGCGGTACGTCAATTTCGCCGAGTAACATGCTGGCCCACGTTAATACATCCTGCGGCCGTTGCGCTGCTTTAAACATTAACGCGTTGTCGATAGCGCCTAAAAAATAATCCGGATATCGACCTTTCAGTAATATCGACAAGGGTTCGTATGGATCAAATCCATCTTTTAGCAAACCCCCACCTCGGGTTAAAGCATCTACGGGTTTTTTCCCAGTGATACCTACATAGAAACATGCTCCTAAAGAATATATATCAGTCCATGGACCTTGCTCTCCATAGTCTTCACTATATTGTTCATACGGTGCATAACCATACGTTAAAATATTGGTCAGCGGTCTGGTTTTTCCGCTAATCGACTGGCGCGCTGAACCAAAATCAAGCAGTACAGGTTTATTGTTGGTATCAATGTAAATATTGGCGGGTTTAATATCACGGTGTATAAAATGTTCGTTATGCACTAATACCAAACCATCGACAATGGGAATAAATATATCTAGGAGTTGCTCCTGACTTAATACTCCTTCAGTTTTAAATATCTTGGCTAGATCACGACCTCGAGCGTATTCCATCACCATATAAGCGGTGTTGTTTTCTTCAAATACACTCAGGACACGAATTATATTGGGATGGTTAAATTGCGCGAGAATGCGAGCTTCAACAATAAAGCGATCGAGCCCCCATTCATATAATCCTTTTTTATCTTTGGTTCTCGGTTGAACGGTATTGCCGTCGACTCGAACCGCAAATTCCTCCGGCATATATTCCTTGATGGCCACCGGCCGCCCCAGGTTCTGGTCATGCGCAAGATAAGTGATACCAAACCCACCATTCCCAATTACCTGGTCGATTTCATACCAGTGCACAACAAAACCCTGGCTGAGTGCGCTTCTGGATGAATCTAGGTGCACGTTAGCTCCACGGGTTGCCGCTTTTTGAATATGTTATCAAGGAGATAAACCACGTATTGGCCTTAAAAATGAGTTATTCGTCGCTCTTATATCTTTGCAATAAGCCGCCAAAGCAGAATGTTCTCAATATATGTCGCTTTTTTCCAGTGCCTGGGGTTACTATACACAAAGTGACGATAAATTTGGTAATTTATTCTTATAATAGCGTATTACGGAAACAACTTAACAAATTACTTTAAGTTGTATTTTATATTGAGTGGGGGGTTATGCTGGCGGGATTTAGAAACAACGATAATCAACTGGCAGCTCATCAAATTAAATGAAGCCACTATTTGTATTATTGATTCTCAAGGGTTGTGACATCGTTTCACGGCATCAGTCCAATTCATTCCAACTTATGTTCCTTCCTCCAGCCACTTTTTGGCTTCGGCCAGGGTTGCAAAAAAAACGACAGGCAAGCCTCGATTTGTCGCTACAGTCTCCGCAAACTTCATTAGGCTACCCTCAGCGTTAACGTCGACGTAGGCAATGGCATCGAATTTTCCAACAGCATCCTGGCTACTGCCTGATACAACTTCAAACACGGGAAATGTTTCTAATCGCCGACCTACCAGTCGTTCTTCTATAAGTACTTTTCGGTATTTCCTCGTCACGCATTCCTGAAGCACTTCTTTTAGATATGCAATAACGTTTTTTTTGGTGTTTCGACCAGTAACAATAACATGCAAAAAAGCCGAATTCTCTATAATGTCAAGTTTATAGCTCATGGAATAGCTTACCGCGTAGAATTGTTAGGCTCTATGGTAGTTGAAATGGTTAACACTACCGGCAATCAGGAGTATCACTAACCATGATATGATCATAGATACAAATGTATGGCTAAAAAAATGATCGCCAATAATCATCTTATAAATACCAATGGTCCACCCTATGCTTATTGCTGAAACCAGGGCAATTGTTTTATTCCGCTTGCTCATAAAAAGAAAAAACAAAGACATTAAGGCAAAACCGCCGCTCGCATGGCCTGCGGGGTAACATTTTATATTCCCTGTCGCATGAAATGTTGGCGGATATTTCGACAAAACAGTGACATAAGGATAATTTCCACCATAGTGCCTGATATTATCTGGACAAGGAACATTTGTAACTGCTTTTAAAGAATTTATCAGCAACGGTATTAATACACACGACAACAATACAATGAGTAGCCCGTTTTTATACAGAACGACTATAGGCCTATGACGAAAAAATAATAGAATTGTTAATATCGCAATAACAAACAAAACATATAATAATTTAACCCCATCGTAAAATATCAATTTCGGTATTACTGAGGTTTTAGCTAAAATCCATTGCTTTGTCTCGAAATTATAAAAATGATCCTGAATGTATATATCAATATTAGTCACTTCAAAGACTAAAATTGAAATTGCTAAAATGCAAAATGTTATCCAGATATATCTACCGGTCTTTTTCATATCAATAACATTTCGCAGGCTCACCAGCGGGGATCGCTCCTATTCAGATTGCAGGCACATCGCCTTGAACAGAAGCGTTTCACTTCGCTTCTTGCAATTGGGTCAATTGCTGACTAGCCGCTGGCGTATTCTTTCGCAACATCGGATCGCTTTTCTTTTAGCGCGGCAAGGAGTTGATCATAGGAGTCGGCAAATTTTTGCACGCCTTCTTTTTCCAACTCATCGGTGATCTGGTTGAGGTCAACTCCAAACACGGTTAGGGCTTTGAGGTGTCGTTGCGCGACATCTATGTCCATCTCGACTGTATTGCGCAGGTCGCCATGCAATTGAAAAGCTTCCAGGGTATCCGGTGTAACGGTGTTTACGGTATCATTGCCAATTAATTGATCGATGTATAATACGTCTGAGTAATCCGGGTTTTTGGTGCTGGTGCTGGCCCAAAGCGGCCGCTGCGTTTTGGCGCCGCGTTGGCGTTCGGTTTCAAAATTGGTTGATGCTGTTACCTTAAGGTGGTGTTGATAAGCCAATTTGGCGTTGGCAATAGCAATCTTACCTTTTAACAATTGGGCATCCTTTTTACCGGTGGCGTCAAGGGCGGCATCCACCTTGCTGTCAACCCGGCTGACAAAAAACGACGCTACTGACGCCACTTTGCCGGGATGAGGGTTTTTGGATAATCCACGGATATAGGCAGCGGTTACTTCGCGATAACGGTCAACGGAAAACAACAAAGTGACATTGACATTGATACCTTCCGCGATTAGCTGCTCGAATGCGCGCAGTCCCGGCGAGGTACCCGGCACTTTAATCATGAGGTTCGGCCGGTCTACCGCGCGCCACAGATGCCTGGCCGCGTCGATGGTTTGATCCACTTCGTACGCAATGTGGGGAGATACCTCCAGGCTGACAAAGCCGTCTGATCCTTTACTGTTCTCATACACGGGCCGCAGAGTATCGGCCGCCATTTGAATGTCCTGAATCGCCAGCCATTGGTAGAGAGTTTCGTCATCGATTTCGTGATCGGCCTGGAGCAGATCCCGGATGGCATCGTCGTAATCATTTCCTCCGGTAATTGCTTTGTGAAATATAGTGGGATTGCTGGTCACGCCCCGCACCCCTTCTTCTATCAGGGCTTTCAAGCCACCGTTTTCCACCAGATTACGATCAATATAATCCAGCCATATCGATTGTCCATATTCGCTGAATAGCGTAATAATTTTCGGCATTTAGTATCTCCAGTTTTTGTGTTATTTGCTGATCCTGGTCATCGCATTGTTGCTCAGGCGTAAGATAAAGTGATGTCAGATTCCTGTGGCACATTGAAATATTTCAATGCTGGATGGGTGCCACTACCGCATGCTGTCATCAACGAGGGCGCAACCGGTCAAATTAGGGTATACACTCTGCGTTTCCATCTCCCTGATTTGCCCTGTGTCTATATCAATATAGCGGGATTTAGACATTTATTTACTATAATAATTTAATCTCTATAGCCCATAATTGAACTGTGTCAACGAATACGCCGAAATCTTCCATCGACAGAGAGGCAGCATACGCCCAGGGCTACGATAAAGCCGTGGAATTGCTGAAAGCGTGTTCAACGGTTGACGGGTTTCTCGCTTCTCCCAGTAACAGTGACAACTACCGCCGTATTTGGGCCCGTGACGGCACCATTATGGCGCTGGCGGCACTACTGACCCAGGAGCATGAACTGGTCGAAACCGCACGCCGCACCTTTGATACCCTCGCGAAATACCAGGGACCCCACGGCGAAATTCCCAGTAACGTTGATCCGGTCTCCGAAAGGATCAGTTATGGGGGCACCACCGGCCGCGTCGATGCAGATTTGTGGTTTATTATCGGTTGCGGCGAATACTGGCAGGCCACGGGAGATCAGGCTTTCCTTAAACGGCTGGCACCATCGATTGAAAAGGTGCGGTTTCTGTTAGGGGCATGGGAGTTCAACAACCGCGGTTTGCTTTATATACCCCTGACCGGAGACTGGTCCGACGAGTACCTGCACAATGGTTATGTGCTTTACGATCAATTATTGTATTTGCAGGCCCAGCGAACCCTGGCACTTATGCACCATACCGTGCATGGCTCCCGGGATCATCAGTTAGTGGACAAAATAAGCCGACTGTTTCATCTTATTCGTGCAAATTATTGGTTTGACGGCGATGGGCTGCCGGACGATGCCTATCATGAAGTGCTTTATGAAAAGGGCCGGCAGGCCGCGGGCCATTGTAATGAACGCTACTGGATGCCCTCTTTTTCACCCAGCGGATACGGGTATCGCTTTGACGCCTTTGCCAATACGCTGGTGTCGCTTCTTGGCGTCTCGGACGAGTCACGCTGTAATAACGTTGATGAATATATCTCGGACGAGGTGCTCCGGGACGATTTTCCACTGTTACCCGCTTTTCACCCGGTGATCGAACCGGTGGATGATGACTGGCGGAATCTGCAGGTCATGTTTTCCTATACTTTTAAAAACAATCCCTACGAGTTTCATAATGGCGGTTTGTGGCCCATGATCACCGGATTTTACGTCGCCGATCTTGCGTATCGGCAGAAAACCGAGCAGGCACGGCAATACCTGAATGCCCTGCATTATGCCAACTCATTGACAATGGCAAATGAATCGTGGAGTTTTCCAGAGTATGTTCATGGCAAGGAATTTACCGCGGGCGGCACCCGTCACCAGGGCTGGAGCGCCGCGGGGGCAGTAATCGGTCATCATGCCCTTAACGGAAAAAGCGTTTTCCGAATCGATGATCACGAATCAGAAACGGCATAATGTACGGCACCTAAAATCGATTGGTGAAAAGTGAACAACAATAATGAGCGCCACGGAAGTAGTACATAAAGATGATGGAAAAATCGTTGCCATTCGTGGCAATGTCGTCGACGTATGTTTTTCCCCGCCTTTGCCTCCCCGCAACCGTCAATTACGCACCGGCACCGATAACAAGGTGGTATTGGAGGTGCAGACGCACCTGGATACTACCACGGTCCGTTGCATTGCATTAAACGCCACCCGGCGCCTGGGTCGTGGTATGCCGGTAAAGGACATGAAAACATCCCTGGAAATGCCGGTGGGCGAAAAGCTGCTCGGCCGTATGCTCAATGTTTTTGGTGAAACCATTGACGATGGTGAACCGCTGGAGACAACGGAACACTGGCCCATTCATCGTCCGTTGTTGCCCCTCGCCGATCGTGCCACCAGCACCGAAGTGTTTGTTACCGGGATCAAAGCCATCGATTTACTGGCGCCACTGGAGCGCGGCGGTAAATCCGGCATGTTTGGCGGTGCCGGTGTGGGTAAGACGGTGTTGATCAACGAAATGATTAACAACATGGCCAAACAGTATGAAGGGGTCAGCCTGTTTTGTGGCATCGGTGAGCGTATGCGTGAAGCCGAGGAGATGTATAGCGCCATGAAAGAATCCGGCGTGCTGGACAAAGCGGTGTTGATTTATGGCCAGATGAACGAACCGCCGGGGGCGCGCTTTCGTATTGGCCATGCCGCCTTAACGGTCGCGGAATACTTCCGTGATGTGGTGAAACGCGATGTGTTGCTGCTCATTGATAATGTATTTCGTTTTGTGCAATCCGGTACGGAGGTTTCCGGCCTGATGGGACGCATACCGTCCCGGGTGGGATATCAGCCTACCCTGGCCACGGAGCTTGCGGAACTGGAAGAACGTATTTGCAGTTCGGCCAGTGGCAGCATTACCTCGGTGCAGGCTGTTTATGTACCTGCCGATGATCTAACGGATCCTTCCGCCACACATATTTTCGCGCACTTGTCCGCGGCCATTGTGCTTTCCCGCAAACGTGCCAGCCAGGGCCTTTACCCTGCTATTGATCCACTGCAAACCGATTCCAAAATGTTGACGCCCACCGTCGTGGGTAAACGTCATTACCGCGTGGCGCAAGAAGTTCGTAGCACGCTGGCCGAATACGAAGACTTGAAGGATATTATTTCCATGCTGGGCATTGAGGAGCTCTCCCGCGAAGACCGTGCCACCGTCAGCAAAGCAAGACGCCTGGAGCGTTTTCTGACACAACCGTTTTTTACCACGGAGCAATTCACCGGCAAGGCCGGAAAGCTGGTATCGCTGGAAGAGACCATTGACGGTTGTGAACGAATCCTGGCCGGAGAATTTGCTGACATCAATGAGAAGGCCCTTTATATGATCGGTGCCATCAACGAAGCAAAAACTGACGAAAACGAAAACGAAAACGAAAACGAAAACGAAAACGAAAACGAAAACGAAAACGAAAACGAGCAAGCATCAGCATGAGTGATAACAAAAGCAACCGGACGAACAAACAACATATGCACCTGAAAGTTTTGCTGCCCACGGAAGTACTGGTGGATGACGACGTTGTTAAAGTCATTGCCGACGCGGAAAACGGTTCCTTTTGCCTGTTACCGCGGCATATAGATTTTGTCGCGGCGTTGGTTCCCGGTGTGTTGATCTATTATACCGTTAACGGGGAAGAAAACTTTGCCGCGATTGACGAAGGCGTACTGGTGAAATGCGGCCGGGACGTTTCCGTCTCCACGCTCAATGGCGTGCGTGGCGCCAACCTTGAGCGGTTGCAGGATCTGGTCGAAGAGCGATTTATGGTGCTGGATGAGTCTGAACGTAAAGCCCGCACCGCGTTAGCTCGCCTGGAAGCAGGTACTTTGAGGGGCTTTCGCGAGTTGCAGGAGCGGTTTCGTGGCTGAGCCATCATCTGACCCTGACGGCGGCGGCGGTAAAAAACCGTTCACCGAACAAGTGGGCCGGCGCGCGGAACGCAAAATCCGGGCGCGCGAAAAGGGTAAGCGCTCGGTATGGTTTGGCCTCGGCATGTTTGGGGTCGTCGGTTGGTCCGTCGCTATACCCACGTTAATCGGGGTAGCCGTTGGTGCCTGGATGGATAGTATATGGCCCGGCCTGCCATCGTGGACGTTAACGATGCTGATCATCGGTATCCTGCTGGGTTGTCTCAACGCCTGGTACTGGGTTAAACAGGAAAGCCAACGTGAATGAAGCAGTAGATATACATACGGTTTGGACCTTGTTAGTGGGACTGGCGGTTATCGCTTCCGGTTTTATAGAAGCGCTTTTTAGCCGCTTTCAGGTGCCAGCATTAGTCGGCTATCTGTTATTGGGAATATTACTGAATATTGCCGATAGCTATTGGTCCATCTTAACCACGCCGACACGTCATGCTTTTACTTTCCTCGCCGATATTGGCGTAATCGCCCTGTTGTTTCAAGTCGGATTAAAAAGTCATCCGGGTGCGCTGGCCCAAAAACTGCCGCAGGCGGTAAAAGTATGGATTGGGGATGTCGGCGGTTCCGCTTTATTTGGTATGGTTGTAAGTTATTTCGTGCTTGGATTAGCACTTATTCCATCGCTGATCGTCGCAACGGCACTTACCGCCACCAGTGTCGGCGTATCGGTTTCCTCCTGGCAAAGTCGAAACGCGCTGGATTCAGATAGCGGCCAGTTACTGGTAGATGTAGCCGAACTTGATGACATCTCAGCAATTGCGCTAATGGCATTGCTGTTTGTCCTTGTACCCACGTTGCATACCGGGCACGGCGATTTGTTTTCCGCTTTGTCCACAACAGCCCTCGTATTTATTGCGAAGCTGGTATTATTTATTGCAGCATGCTATATGTTCTCGCGCTATGCCGAACAGCGATTCACGGAATTTACTGCGAAGCTGGAACCGGCCCCGCAGTTAATGCTGACGGTTGTCGGCGTCGGCTTTATTATAGCGGCCTTTGCCAATTGGCTGGGATTTTCGCTCGCCGTGGGGGCATTGTTTGCCGGGTTGGTGTTTAGCCGGGATCCGCAGGCTATCAAAACATCAGGTTCCTTTCAGGATATTTACGCATTTGTCACACCTTTCTTTTTTATTAATATCGGGCTACACGTCAGCCCCGGCGAAATAGGGGCCGGTTCAGCGCTGGGAATGGTGTTGCTGATCGCCGCTGTCGCCGGAAAATTCATTGGTGCCGGTCTACCTACGCTGATGATTAGCGGCGTAACCAGCGCAACCTTGATTGGTGTGAGCATGATTCCCCGGGCGGAGATCGCAATGATTGTCATGCATGAAGCACAGCAACTTGGCAAATGGGCAATGCCCGACAAAATTTATACCGCCATTGTGTTTGTCACGATAGTGACCTGTATCGGCGCACCGCTAGTACTATACAGGCTGCTAAAACTCTGGCCGCCTCCAAAGGCAGACGGGAGGAAATCGACGTAAATTAACCTGAACGTCAATAAACTTAAGTGAGCAACTGAACAATGTTAACAGAAAATCAACTACCAACCTTTATCATGATGTTTATAGCCGGCGCTATACTCGCCGCAGTTTATCTTGCCGGGTTGTGGATAACTGTACGCCGAATACATGTCGCACAACACCCAGCCACGTGGATGATAATGAGCTTATTATTGCGAATGGCGTTTGTCATAGCCGTATTTTATAGCATTATCGCGGGGCTTGGTTGGCAGCATCTGTTGGTCGCGCTGACTGGCTTTGTCGCGTTACGCGCCCTGGCTGTCAACCGAATGCGGCCACAGCCAATAAAATTGGGCATCACAAAGGAGTCGAGGCCGTGACCATCAGTCCCGATACGGTCGTGTTATGGCAATGGGGTTCGTTGTATTTAAACGCGACGGTTGTGTTTACCTGGCTGGTCATGGCACTGCTAACAATTATATCCTGGTTAGTAACACGGCACCTGACCACTGGCACGGAAATGTCCCGTTGGCAGAACGTGCTGGAAGTATTGGTAACGGGTATACGCAATCAAATTCGCGATGTTAGTCACCAGAACCCGGGACGCTACCTGCCTTTCGTGGGGACATTATTTTTGTTTGTCGCCATGGCTAACCTGCTGCACGTAGTGCCCGGCTATATGGCACCGACGGGATCATTGTCTACTACCACTGCATTGGCAATATGCGTGTTTATTGCGGTACCTCTTTACGGTGTCTATTACGAGGGACCGCTGAATTTTCTCAAACACTATGTCAAACCGACTGTTTTTATGTTGCCCTTCAATGTTGTCGGCGAAATATCCCGCACCATTGCGTTAGCGGTTCGCCTTTACGGCAACATCATGAGCGGCACAGTAATCGTCGCTATTTTATTAAGCCTGACGCCATATATTTTTCCTATTGTTATGCAGTTGTTGGGATTGCTCACCGGCATGATACAGGCCTATATCTTTGCCGTACTGGCAATGGTTTATATTGCATCTGCCACATCAGCGCACCAGCGCAGTCAAACACCGGCCGATTCAACGTCACCTGATGATTCAACATCGAATAAACAAGGAGAACAACATGGATAATATCTCAATTATAGGAATGGTATCGGTGGTTACATCCGGATTGACCATTGCCCTTGGCGCTATTGGACCGGCGCTAGCCGAAGGACGCGCCACGGCCAATGCGTTAACCGCCATCGCACAGCAACCGGATGAATCCAACACGATTACCCGCACCTTGTTTGTTGGATTGGCGATGATCGAATCCACCGCGATTTACTGTTTCGTGGTCTCGATGATTCTTATTTTCGCCAATCCCTTCTGGGATTATGTCACAGCGCCAGCTGGAGGATGATGCATGCAAATTGACTGGATTACAGTCTCGGCACAAATCGTCAACTTTCTGATCCTGGTATGGTTGCTGAAACGTTTTCTATACCAGCCGGTGCTGCGCGCCATGGATCGCCGCGAACAACGCATCAAGGACCGGCTCAATGAAGCCAATTCGCGCGAGCAACAGGCTCAACAACAACGTGTTCAATACCAAAACAAGGAACAGCAACTCGAGCAGCAACGGGAGGAATTGCTAACAAAGGCCAGGAAAGAAGCCGAACAGGAAAAACACCAATTGCTTGAAGCGGCCCGTGATGAAATTAATGAAAAACAAAGTCTCTGGCAGCAGCAAGTGGAGCAGGAAAAAGACGACTTCCTCAAGTCACTGCGCGATCAGGCCGGCGGTGCCATTCAATCCATTGCGCGTAGGGCCTTAACTGATCTGGCGGACACTGCACTGGAACAACAAATTGTTGACTCGTTCATGCAACGTTTGAAAGCGCTCGATGATGATACTCGCAGTACTTTGAGCAACACCAATGATGGCATTCAAATTACTACGTCGTTTGCGCTGGAATCCGAAGTACGCAGCCGATTGACACGGCTGATTCACGACACCATCACTAATGATGTCGACGTACAATACCAGGAATCGCCCGATTTAGTCTGCGGTATCGAACTGTTTAGCGGCGGGCAAACGCTAAGCTGGAATATCGCCAGCTACCTTGATGAGCTATCGGGCCGTATCGACAAAGCGTTTTCTAACATGGAATCCATCAAAGAGTAGGCGTATGTTGCAGGATATTTTGAATAACACCATGACCACATTGCATGAGGCGATTGATGATAACACGCCACGACTGCAACCTCGCGAAACGGGTACCGTGGTGCATGTGGGCGGCGGCATTGCAAGAGTCAAGGGCCTGCCCGGTCTCACCTCCGAAGAACTGGTGCAATTCCCGGATCATGTTTTGGGCGTCGCCATCAATCTGGAACCGGATGAAATTGGCGTTATGCTTTTGGGAGACAGTGACCAGCTGATCGCCGGCGCCAGAGTCAGCGGTACCGGGCGAGAAGCCGACACGCCGGTGGGCCAGGAGTTACTCGGACGGATTATTGATGCCACCGGCCGAGTGCTGGACCGCGGTAAACCCCTGCATGCTACCGAACGCCGTCCTATTGAACGCCCCGCCCCGGCGATTATTGACCGCGCACCGGTTACCGTTCCCCTGGAAACCGGCATTAAAACCATCGACGCGCTCATTCCCATTGGCCGGGGTCAACGGGAGTTAATTATAGGTGACCGCCAGACCGGTAAAACCTCCGTTGCGGTGGATACTATTATCAATCAACGGGACAAAGATGTCATTTGTGTGTATTGCGCTATCGGCCAGCGGGGTACCGCGGTCGCCCGGGTGGTGGATACGTTACGTCAACATAAAGTTTTGGACAATACCATCATTGTGGTTGCGTCCGATGAAGACCCCGCCGGTCTGCGTTTCATCACGCCCTACGCCGCCACCAGTATGGCGGAATTCTTTATGGAACAGGGACGGGACACACTTATTATCTATGATGACCTTACCCGCCATGCCCGCGCCTATCGTGAACTTTCCCTGTTGCTGCGCCGACCACCGGGGCGGGAAGCGTTTCCGGGCGATATTTTTTATATTCATTCGCGGTTACTGGAACGTTCAACGCATTTACGCAAGGAACGCGGCGGCGGTTCACTGACAGCGCTGCCGGTCATTGAAACCCAGGCTCAGGATATTTCGGCATACATACCCACGAATTTAATTTCCATTACCGATGGACAGATTTATTTTTCACCCAACTTGTTTCATAAAGGCTTGCTGCCTGCCATCGATGTCGGCAAATCCGTGTCCCGCGTTGGCGGCAAAACCCAGTACCCTGCCTTTCGCGCCGTGTCCGGTGATCTACGCTTGTCTTATTCCCAGTTCGAGGAACTGGAGACTTTTGCCCGGTTTGCCACGCGGCTGGATGAAGCAACACGCAAGACCATCGAGCATGGCCGGCGGGTGCGCGAAGTATTAAAGCAAACGGAACACCAACCCCTGCGCGCCAGTGAACAAATGATTATCCTCAAGGCGGTCAACGCCGGCTTACTGGATGCGTTCCCTTTGGATCAAGTCAGCGACGCGGAGAAAAACATACAGCAACAGGCAATAGAACAGTTACCTGAACTGTGCGGACAATTGGATAAAGGCAACAAACTGGATGACAATCAATGGCAACAGATACTGAATGTCGCAAAGCAGGTTATTGACGACATCAAAACACAAACCGAACAGCAACAGGAACGAAGTGGAGACTAGCATTGGAAGCTATCGAACAGTTGCATGACCAGCTGGACAGTCTTGACGAGTTACGCACCATTGTCAAGACCATGAAAGCGCTATCGGCCGCGAGCGTGCGTCAGTACGAGCAGGCCGTCGATGCACTGGCCAGTTATTACCGGACCGTGGAACGCGGCTTGCACGTCGTGCTCAAGGATATGCAACAACCTGTTGCGACTTATAACAACACTCACGAACCCCAGCGGCTTGCGGCCATCGTGTTTGGATCCGATCACGGACTGTGCGGGCGTTTCAATGAGGAAATTGCCACTTATGCACTGGAGCATTTAAAGGAAACCCAGTTCGATGCACCGCACCGGTTGGTACTGGCAGTAGGTGCCCGGGTCGCGGGCAGTCTCGAACAGGAGAACCAGCTTGTTGAAGACAACTTTATGGTACCCGGTTCCGCGGTACAAATTACCGCAACGGTGCAACAGATCCTGCTAAAGATTGACGAATGGCGGGAACAGTCGAATGTACAGGACGTTTATTTGTTTTATAACCGGCATTCCGAGCGCGGCAGTTATCAACCCACCGGGTTTCGATTATTGCCGGTTGATATCAGCCGCTTCAGGGAAGTGGAAAGACAACGCTGGCCATCGCGCAGTTTGCCCACGTTCACAATGAATCGGGAATCCTTGCTCCGAAGGCTATTAAATCAATACCTGTTTGTGACAATCTTCCGTGGCTGTGCCGAATCTCAGGCCAGTGAACACAGTAGCCGGCTCGCGGCCATGCAATCCGCGGAGCGTAACCTGGACGACCGCATCGAGGAAGTCACCATGGAATTTCGCCGCGCCCGCCAGAACGCGATAACGGCGGAGTTACTGGATGTGGTGATGGGATTCGAAACCTTGACCGCTGGCAAAAGCTAAACATTAAGGGATTTTGCGTGGAATCGGCCACGCATCGCATCACCTGCTGCAACGCAGCGCGATGCGGAACGAGAAACGCCTCTTTAGGTATACAACCCCATGCGATTGTCAGGCATTTGTTCTCGACAGCAGCAATTCCATTGGAATAAACCTGATTCCGTGCTCAATCGTATCATCGCCAATTCGCCGAAAGCCCATCTTTTCGTAGGCCGCCTCGGCGTAAGGCGAAGAGTGGACGGTCACCTTCGATAAGGCCGAGTTTTCTGATCTGGCTTTGTCAATGGCACGACCTAGCAACTCCTTACCAATGCCTTGCTTTCGCAGGATGACGAATAACATTGCGATATGGTCCGGTAACGCAAATTCAAGAGCACCCACCAGGTTTCCCGATTTTCTGGCCACCAACACAAAGCCACCGGAACGGATACGCTCCGCCAGTGCAATTGGATTCGCAAAACGGAAGAACTCTTCTATTCCTTCTTGCTCATAGCCCGGAGCCACCAGTTTATTGAATACTTGCGCTACCAGTTCACAGACAGCAGACTCCTCCCCAGGCTTCATGTCTTGGTAGACGACAGGCTCCATTTAGCTGCTGTTCTCCATCAGTGCGTAACAACGCAGTTGCGACGATTATGCTTTATTCACTTTCTTCGAACCGGCGTAACCGGTTACGCAGTTCCTCCAGTTCGTCAATTAAGTCCAGCGCCAGCGCCGCGCCTGCCCAGTTAACGCCGAGATCGCTTCTAAGCTGAATCGCGCGATGGACCCGCCGCACACAGGTGCCATAAAATCGCCAATGGGGACGATTATCTTCCACCGGCTCGACAATACCTTCATCCACCAGGATATATATTTCATCCACCGTCAGATGACACACCCGGCACAGGTCGGCCATTGACAATATTACGTCTTCTTCCAGTACTTCGCCCGATACGATGGGTAACAGTTTATCCGCCATGACATCACACTCCCAAACGATTCCGGGGATTGAACTTAGCTACGTTTTTTAACTGCTGGTAGGCTTCCTCCGCCTGTGGTGTATCAGCCGGTGGTAATTCGACTTGCAACACCACGTAAAAATCACCGGGCGTTTTGCCTGGAATTCCGCGGCCCCGCAAGCGTAGTTTGGTCCCGGCTTTTGACCCCGCGGGAATCTTGAGATCGATTTTACCTTCAGGCGTGGGTGCTTTGACCGTGGCACCCAGTGCGGCTTCCCAGGGCGCGACGGGCAAATCCAGATACACATCCTTACCTTCTACGTGGTAAAACGGATGGGCGCGAAACTGGATCTCAAGAAACAAATCGCCGGCCTTGCCCTTGCCCATTCCCGCACCCCCTTGACCTGCCAGCCGGATATGCTGACCCTGCCGCACACCTTTTGGGATGCGTACATTCAAGACGCGTTCCTTAATACGCGGCCGGCCATCGGAACCCATATCCGTGGTTTTTAGCGTTAATGTTTGTGTAGCACCATGATAGGCATCATCCACATCAATGAGGACTTTGGCGTAAGTGTCTTCGCCGCGAACGTCAAATCCACGTTGGGCCGGTCCGGCGGCGTGGGCAAACCCGCGGCCGAACAGGCTTTCAAAAAAGTCACTGAATTGAGCAGCGTCGGCTTCGGTAAAGCCACCACCGTGAAATTCAAAACCTTGATCCCAGTCCGGGGGTGGGCGAAAATCCTGGCCGGCTTTCCAGTCAGCGCCCAGTTGATCGTAGGCGGCGCGTTTTTCGGGGTCTTTTAACACTTCATAGGCTTCACCCAGTTCCTTGAAGCGATCTTCAGCATCGGCCTCCTTGCTGACATCCGGGTGATACTTGCGTGCCAGCTTGCGATAGGCGCGCTTGATTTCATCCTGCGTCGCATCGCGCTTTAAACCCATTATCTTGTAATAATCTTTGTATTCCATATTTATCGTCTGTTGTCGCTCGCTAGAGGATTAGCTTCATGGAAAATATATTTCAGAAACGATCTAGCCACTTGTCAATTTAGGGTGCTCGAATAAAAATTCAATACCGGTTGGATCGATTACCCGGTTGGCGCCGTTTAACAGTATTTTTCACCATCATGGAACAGCACACCATGACTATCATCAATCGCTTTGGTTACCAGACCCAAAACCAGGCGGCCAGTAAACCGCCCACGGCACTGGCCACCAGCGGTATGCCAACGCGCCGGCCGATCACCCGCCCGCCGATCGCGGCAGCCATCCCGCCTTTGACAATATTATTCGCGGCGCTGGCAATGACGATACCCATAATCGCGATGCGCACGGTCAGGTCATCCTGGCTCATGCGGGCAAGGGATAAAGTAATGGCATCCACATCGGCAATGCCGGATGCGGCGGCAAGGACGAGCACACCGGCCTCACCTACCCAGGCTTTCAATGCCTTGCCAAGTACCATGACCAGTGTCAGCAACAACCCAAAACTCAGCGCGGTTTTTAATTCCAGTGGATTGGTCAGCGGCGAAACCGGTTCGGTTTTTTTTCGTGATGTAGTTCGCCAGTAAAACAATGCCGGGATATAGATAAGTAAGGCCATCACCAACGCCGGGGGCAGGAGCAACACAAACAGCTCGGCGTTAAAGACACTCGCCACCAATAACGTTCGTGGCAACATAGTGCCGCAAGCCAGCAAAATCCCCATCCCCAATACGGGCGCCATGGCTGGTTCCCCGCGGGTCACCCTTGAAAAATGCAGCGTCACCGCGGTTGATGATGCCAGCCCGCCAAACAAACCCGTGAAAATCGCCCCCTTACGCGGCCCGCCGATTTTAACGGCAAAATAACCCACGAAAGATATCGCGGCGATTAACACCACCATCCACCAGATTTCATAGGGATTCAATGCTTGCCAGGGACCGTACCCCTTATCAGGAAGAATAGGCAGCAATACGACGGAAATGAGTAATAGTTTAATCCCGGCCTTTAGCTCTTCGCCTTCCAGCACTTTGACCCATCGGTGCAATACGGGTTTCGCCCCCAGAAGAAGTGTCGCAACAACCGCGCTGGCAGCCGCGATGGTCACTTCGCCCATGGTGGCTAAGGCACCAAGCACAAAGGTTAACAACGCGGCGATCAGACTGGTGATACCAACGTCTTCTCGACCTCGCCTTAGATTGGCAACATAGACCGCGGCCAGAATACCTGCCAGCGCAAGGAACGTTAATCCGACGGCAAGCGGCCCAATATGCTCGGTCAGTAACGCGGCGGCGCCGCCCAACAACCCAATCAGGCCATAGGTTCGCAAGCCGGCGATGCGGCCGCCTTCCTCTTCCTCACGTCGCTTCCAGCCACGTTCCACGCCAATGAGCAGGCCAATGGCCAGCGCGGCTGACAAATAGTACAGCGTTTGTTGTTCATCCGTCATAAAACGGTCTTGTCAATCAATGGGTCATTCAATGATCATCATTTCTCGGCTGGTAGTGTAATCCAATGATAGACCAGCGGGCTTTGGGCTGAATATGATCGATATCATGCTCGACAGTAATAGGGATAATTTTTTCGCGAGGACTGACGGCAAACATCGGCAGTATTTTTTCGTTGGTTTGTTGCTGTAACGCTTCAAGATCAAATTCATCGGTCAATGCGGTGATGCGAATTTCGGCACCCTGCCGCAACAACGTTGCCAATTGAGTGTAGGTGGCATCGCTGGAAAACAGGATGTTGCCCCGGTGTTCCTGCGCGATGCTGTGTTGATCCTCGGCATCCAGCTTGTCCTTGTCCATGGACAGGGTAAAAATCTTGTCGCGGCCGAATTCGCGTCGGTACTTTAAAGCGCACAATGCGTTGTATTCATGCTGTTGCGCCAGTCCCAGCATGCGCCCAATACCCAGCAGATCCAGGTGGCGGTCGGCATGTTCCGAGACGGCGCTGCCATAATAGACGCGCAGTCCCAACAAGCGCGCCGAATGTACGTTGTTCCAGTCACTGTCAGTCAACTGCACAAGGTAACCACTGTCGGATAATGCCTTGGCCACATGGCGTGCTACAAGGTTGGCGCCAATAATAAGGAAACCCCGTGGTTCCGGTTCGGCCACTTTCAACAGACGCGCCAGAGGACCCGCGGTAGCACTTTCCAGAACCACGGTCCCGATGATGATTGTAAACGCCAGCGGCACCAACAAATTGGCTTGGTCAAATTGCAACTCTTCAAGACGGATGGCAAATAACGCAATAATCGCCGCAGCCACAATACCCCGAGGGGCAATCCAGCTTAACAGGGCTTTTTCCTGCCATTTCAATGATGACTTCCAGGTTGCCGCCAGTACTTTAACCGGTCTTGCTATGAACTGAACGACAGCCAGGACAATTAATCCCGCCCAGCCCAATTGATTGAAATCGGCAAACTCCACCCGCGCGGCAAGAATCACAAATAATCCGGAAATCATCAAGACGCTGAGGCTTTCCTTGAAATGCAGAATATCGGCGGTGTGAACATTTTTCATGTTCGCCAGCCATACGCCCATAATGGTGACAGTCAATAGTCCCGATTCTTCCTGCAGGTTGTTTGAAATGGCAAATACACCAAACAGGATGGTTAACGTGGCAACGTTATGCAGATATTCCGGCAACCAGTGGCGCCGCAACACAACACCAAACAGGTAGCCGGCTATCACGCCCAGGGAGATACCCACCAGCAATAGCTGGCCGAAGGTCAGCAATGTGTGGCTTAGTGCTTCGCCCGTCTTTTCGATAATAATGTAGTCAAAAACGAGCACCGCCAATAACGCGCCGACGGGATCAATAATGATGCCTTCCCATCGCAGGATATTACTGATTTTACGGTTGGGTCGGATAGTTCGCAGCATGGGTACGATGACCGTCGGCCCGGTCACGACCATGACGGCGCCAAACAAAAACGCCAATTGATAACTGAAATCCAGTATTACGTGTGTCGCAAAGGAAATGATCATCCAGGTAATAAAAACGCCACTGGAAACAAAACGCCGGACCACGGTCTCCAGGCCTTTTATTTCGTGGAACTTGAGGGTCAGGCTGCCTTCGAACAGAATGACTGCAACACCCAGGGAGATGATGGGAAATAACAGATCACCGAATAACGCATCCGGCTGCAACCAGCCGGACACGGGTCCGGCCACAATACCGGCGATCAACAAAAATAAAATCGCGGGCAACTTAACGCGCCATGCCAGCCATTGGCAAGCCAGGGCAATCAATCCAATACCGGCCAACTGGAAAATAATATCTTTGGTCATACAATACTATTAATTATTGTTGTTGATAGTGCGCAGCGTTGATTCAGTTCTCATTATACGGCTATTGCGATTCACCGGCAGGGGGAACCGGTTCCGGTGCGTACTGTGATTGAAAGTCTTCGACGTAGCCCGCTACCTTTTCAGTATTCTGGAAACGCGCTATGTGCAGTAGCGCATCGCCTTCATTAACCAACGGCAAATTAGTGCGGCCAATAATAATACCATCGTAAGGCGATGATACGAGTTCCTGGTTCTGACCAAAGGGGTCCGCGACTTTGCCAATGGTATCGTTTTTGGTGACAGCTTCGCCCAACTTTTTAGTGGTAAGAAAAATGCCGCTGGTGGGCGCTCTCACCCAATAACTGGTTCGCGCAATGGTGGGTTGCTTGTGCTCCTTTTTGGCTTTGCGCGGTGGTAACATTTCCAGGGTTCGCATCACATTCAAAATTCCCCGTACCCCGGCGCGAATGGATAACTCGTCAAAGCGCAGTGCTTCGCCAGCCTCGTAGAGCAGCATGGGTATCCCCAGGGCATCCGCCGCTTCACGCAGGGAGCCGTCCCGGACATCGGAATTCAACAACACGGGAACCCCAAAGGCTTTTGCCAACCTCAGGTTTTCGCTGTCATCCAGGTTGGCGCGAATTTGCGGCAGGTTGTCGCGGTGAATGGCACCGGTGTGCAAATCAATACCATGGGTGCATTGTCGCACAATTTCATTAATAAACAGGTAAGCCAGGCGCGCTGCCAGTGACCCGGTTTCAGAACCGGGAAAACTGCGGTTTAAGTCCCGCCGGTCCGGGAGATATCGTGAGTGGTTAATAAAACCATGGACGTTAACAACCGGTACGGCAATTAAGGTACCGCGGATCTGCTTCATTGCTTTTTGGCGTAACAACCGGTGAATAATTTCAACGCCGTTGATTTCATCGCCATGAATCGCGGCGCTGACGAATAGCCGCGCCCCCGCCCGTTTGCCGTTAATGACATGAATGGGGATAGATATGGGGGAATGGGTGTATAATTTGGCCACCGGTAACTCCAGTGTGGCTGATTCGCCCGGCGGCACGGTAATCCCATTGATTGAAACTGACTCGTTTTTCATTGTATTTTCTTAGGTGTTACTATAGATAGTATGTGCATAGCTGTTTAAGCGCTATCCAGTTAAGTATAACGGATAATTCAACCATTTATAGTCGCCATTTATGGTACTGCGCTGCGCCAAAGACCCCATCCTCCCAAACAGGCTGCACCGAGCAATCAGCGATATTTGCGACTATTATGTGTGTGAGATGCCTGTGAACCCTGATAACCATTACCGGACACGACCATGAAAGCCACCGTTGCCTATTTTAGTATGGAGATTGGCCTGGACTCAGCGATTCCAACGTATTCCGGTGGTCTCGGGGTACTGGCGGGCGATAGCATACGGTCCGCTGCGGACCTGGAAATCAACATGGTAGCGGTCACCCTGCTTCACCGCTACGGTTATTTTCATCAAAAAATTGACAACACCGGCTGGCAAACCGAAGAGCCTGACGTATGGCCTATCGAAAAGCATCTGGAAGAAATACCCACCGACGCCTACGTCTACATTGAAGATCGCACGGTCAAATTGCGGGTATGGCGTTACATCGTCAAGGGTTGCAAAGGTCACGAGATCCCGGTTTATTTTCTGGATACAGATCACGAACAAAACTCTCCTAATGACCGTACGCTGACTCATTACCTGTACGGAGGTGATCACTTTTACCGTTTGTGCCAGGAAGTGGTGCTTGGCATTGGTGGCGTCAAAGCGCTACGGGCGCTAGGATACACGGATATCCGCCGCTTTCATATGAATGAAGGCCATGCGAGTTTATTGGTTATCGAGTTACTGACAGAAGTCGCGGCAGCCAGCAACGGAAACAATGTCAGCAAGGAGGTCCTGGACAAAGTGACACAGATGTGTGTCTTTACCACGCATACGCCAGTGCCGGCCGGTCATGACCAGTTTCCTATGGACATGGCAAAAAAAGTTCTGCAGCAATATCCCATTTTTGAACAACTCGATATTCGATTTAACTCCACCCTTAATATGACCTTTGTCGCTTTAAACAACAGTTATTACATCAACGGTGTGGCGAAAAAACACAAGGAAACGTCACAGAAAATGTTTTCCAAGTACGAAATACATGCCATTACCAATGGCGTACATCTGACAACATGGACGTCGGAACCCTGGCAAAAACTCTTTGATGAACATGTCCCTGGTTGGCGCGAAGACAACACCAGTTTACGATGCATCATTAGTGTCTCAAAGAACGACATCTGGAACACTCACCAGCAATCCAAGGCCATCTTACTCGATTATATTGCCAGGACCACGAATGACCACCTTGATCCCAATGTATTGACCATTGGCTATGCCCGGCGCGCCACCATGTATAAGCGACCCGACCTGTTGTTTCTGGATATCGAGCGACTGAATAGCATCGCCACAACCGCCGGCAAGTTACAGTTAGTCTTTGCCGGCAAGGCACACCCCCACGATCAGTTTGGCAAGGAACTCATCCAGAAAATCCACCGCCTTAAAACATTGCTTCACGAAGACATTAAGCTGGTTTATTTAAACGAGTACGATATGAGCCTGGGCAAACTGATGACCAGCGGAGTCGACTTGTGGTTGAACACGCCGCGGGCGCCACTGGAGGCGTCCGGGACCAGTGGCATGAAAGCCGCGGCAAACGGTGTGCCCTCTTTCAGTATCCTGGATGGCTGGTGGATAGAAGGTTGTATTGAAGGGGTTACCGGGTGGGCCATTGCTAATTCGGACGAAACCGGACAAAAAATCGATACTGATACCCGGGATGCTGGACATTTATACGACAAACTGCAAAACACTATTATGCCACTTTATTATCATGACAATGACGGTTACGCCGCCGTGATGCGGCAGGCCATTAGTTATAATGCATCCTATTTTAATACCGAACGCATGTTGAGCCAGTACGTGTACAAAGCCTATTTTCGTTAACCAGTAACGGTCGATATAAAACAGACCGCTCTTGTCACTGTCATCGCTCCGCTTCAATACATTGCTTATCATTGTTATTTGGGTTGTTGACGTGCGTGCTGACCTTATAAGCAGACATTTGCTCCGCGGGAAACGGCTGGCAATAAAACTGTGCTTCGTCTGCTGATACATCTAACCAGCTTTTGTATTTGTCAGGCGATAGAATCACCGGCATACGCTGCCTGGTATTGTGGATCTCTGCCATTAATGCATTAGCGTGAGTGGTCAAAATGCTGAATGATGTAACCTTGTCACCGGTTTTCGGGTTTGCAGATTGCTCCCAGATGCCGGCCATGGCAAAAACTGTTTGCGATTTTAATGTTATATTATAGGGTTGCTTGTGTTTTTGCCCTTCCACCACTTGCCACTCATAAAACCCGGTAGCAGGTATCAAGCAGCGTTGGTTGTGTTTCCAGGCATGTTGGTAGGATTTCGTCTTGGTAACGTTTTCCGCCTTGGCGTTCGCGGTACTGTATTTTGGCACTTCCCCTTTGGCCCAGACAGGAACCAGCGGCCACACCGCCGCTAGCGCTTCGTAATTGCCGTCAAAAAATCGGACAATAGGCGGCGTAATCCAGTGACTTTTATCAGCACCCGCTGTTGTTGGATGAACATTGTAGTTAACTGAGACAAACGAAAAATCCAGATCATCGCTAATGATCTCAAAGGCGTCATGAAGCGCTTGCGCGCTGGAAATAATGTTATAGCGTCCGCACATCGGTCCATAAACAAGAAAATTGCAGGGTCGTGACTATCCAGTATAGGGCAATTTCGATGAATACGCCGTTGTTAGCAATATCATCAGTTGCGATATCAACCACCTTCTCTTTCAACAAACCCCAGAAATGCTACCACTGAGTATACCGTTAACTACTTAAGTATACCTAACATTTTTTGGCATTTACTTAAGTAATTTGCATGTTCAATAGCCAGATTTATAGATGGTCTATTTCTTTAAGCTTATTTTCAGGTTTTCCCGCTGTAATATGTTCAACGAGATACCCGTGTTAAATAACCAGGCGTCGTGCGATTTTCAATTTACTTGGAATAGTCAAAACGCTAAACTTTTTCACATAAAAGAACAGGGAGTTCTCATAACAGGGATAACGGGGGGAACACATACAGTACAGTTAAAGTTAGGTGACGCGCTGTATGTCGTGTTATGGAAAAATGGATTGAATGGATAGGCTTTAATAACGCAATATGATGCTCACGCCTGTTGTTGTATTGTTGTTAAATACAACTAACAACCAGCGGTTGTATTTATTCCTAAGCTGTATTCCATCCTGTCGAAACCAATGCCCCCTCACAACAAGAAAATTAGAGCCTGTACGAGCAGGTTGCTGATAATGAATTACTGGTTTTAATGCTGCCTGTTCGCGCTGAACAACGAAACAAAAAAACAAGGCATATAACGGGCACAAAAGAATAATCAACCGAAAGGTTTTAATGTTTAACTTGATTGTGGGGCATGATGTTATGAAAAGTTGTGACATATCGATCCATCGATATATTCTTTTATCTATTCTGACGGTGTTAATGTTGTCGGCATGCACAGGAGCTGACAACAACTCCGGGGGAAGCGGAGGCAACACAAGTAATTCACCGAACGCCAATAACGCCTGCTTGACAGACGCTAACGTCCAGATGTGGGTGGATACCGTTAATAATTCTAATGCGGCTCAGGGCGCCCAACTGTACGACAAGTGGTGGGTCGCAGCAGGCGGCACGGAACCCGACGGTGATCACCCAATGTGGTCAGAACGCTTACAGCCAAACATCAATACACGCAGTGGTTCAGACACTTGGCGTTGCAAAGAATGCCACGGTTGGGATTATAAAGGCGCCGATGGAGTATATGGAAGTACGTCAAGCGACCATTATACCGGATTTCCCGGAATATTATCTGCAACTTCGAAAAGTCAACTTGAAGTTTTCTGTGCCATTCATTCCGGTACTTCTGAAGCTCAAAACCATAACTTTTCTGAGCAAATTCCTAACAATCAAATAGCCAACTTAACGAGATTTATCACCGTTTCGCAAGACGAACTACCATCGGAAGCAACACCTAAGGGTATGACTGATATTAGTACATTGTTTAATAATGGAATTTCGTCGGGGGATGCAACTAACGGTAATAGTATATATAACATGGCTAGTATTGGCTGCAGCACGTCAAACTGCCATGGGGCAGATGGCACTGTACAACATGAACCTCTGGGAACACTGGCCACTGATAACCCCTGGGAAACCATTCACAAAATTCGCTTTGGTCATCCTGGGGCAAATCTTATGCCAGCATTTTCAGCCAACGGCTCAAACTCGTTAACTTTGAACCAAAGTAACGATGTTATTGCTTATGCCCAACAGTCGTTACCCAACCCAGGTAGTGGCACGACACCTCCTGCTCCTTCGGGTATTGCTATTACCGTGAGAGGCGGTCTTTTATACGACAATTGGATATCAGAGACCGGTACCACATCGGCGATTGTCAATGATGACAACCCTTTGTGGTCTGAGCAAAACAGCAATATGCGAACCGGCCCAGATACCTGGCGCTGCAAGGAATGTCATGGCTGGGATTATAAAGGTGCTGATGGTATATATGGTAACACGAATAGTGATCACTATACTGGTTTCAGTGGTATATGGGATACTAGATACGACAACGTGCAGGACTTGATAACATTTTTAACCGATGGATTCGAGCTTCCGATATTAGGCGGCACTACAAATGTACATAATTTTGGTGGACTACTATCGGCTGCCGATATTAATGCGCTAGCAAACTTTGTTCTATATGTACGTGGTTTTGACATCAATGCTTATATCAAGCCATCCGGAGTTATTCTTGAAGGCGATTATCTCAGGGGCGAGGAGTTGTACCTGGCCAAACCTTTTGGCTTTGCAAACGGTAATTGCGAACTTTGTCATGAACTCGATGGAAAGGGAATCGAGCCAATCATCGTTGGGTATGTAGCTAATGACAATCCCTGGGAGACATTGCATAAGATTCGCTTTGGTCAGCCCAATTCGCGAATGCCTAGTTTAGAAGAGGCAGGCTTTAACGCTCAAGATGCCACCGATATAGTCTTCTATGCGAAAACTCTGCCGATACAATAAAAAGCGTTAGGAAGTAAAACGCAAACTAAAAGCCGCCTTTCGGGCGGCTTTTTTTATGGTCCAAATTACGGGTTGATTGAAAGTCGATTTACGGTAAACCCGTGATCTTTCATCAATGCCACAATACCTTGATCACCCACCATATGCCCTGCTCCGACAACAACAAAGTAAGTCTGTTTTGTCTGTAATAGTTCGCTGATACTTTGCGTCATATTAATATTGCGTTTTACAAACATGCGCTCCATTAACGATTCGAATTCCGGATAGTCACTAACCGGATCTTCCAGCATGATTTGTTCGATCTTGTTCACATCGCCTGCTTTCCAGGCTTGCAGGATTTCTTTGAAAAGCGTATCGGCCTGATCAAGGGATATAATGGTATGCTTAAGTAGCAAATCCTCGTTAGAAAAACCTAATAACAGGTTCAGCTGATCAATGGCTGTTTCCAGCTGGGCTATTTCCTTTTCAGCAGCGCGAGCTTTCTGCATAAAGTAGCGGTCAATACCCAGTTCCGGCGAGTATCCCAGTTGCTGAAGCCTTGCCACCGTCAGCGTAATAGCAATCACACCGGGCCGCATGCGGGCTATGGTCGCATACGGTATTCCGGTTTTCTTTAAAAAACCCTGCAGTTGTTGATACGTTGATTTATCGATATGTTGCGCAACGGTTTCCGGTACCGGATATAGTCCTTTACTTAGCATAAGGTTGTTAAGCTCGACGGGATCGGCCTGGGTTTCATCCACTTCCACCACCAGGACATCGGAGCGTTGAAAGGCGTTTTCGATTTGCTCATTCAACGGATATACTGACTTGTCGGCCACATGGATGGAGCCAAACAAATAAACGGTTGCGGTACCTGATTGCACTTTCCACAGCGCCGGCTCTGCCACTAAGATAACCGGGAATCCCAGAAACAGTAACAGCCATGCCGTTTTTAAATATTTCATCCGTACTTTCAAGGCGCTAATTATCATTGTCAATTTCCATCTAACACCGGGTTGGCCGGTCAATTCCATAGCATTCGGCAACATAGTTTTTAGGGAGGTCCCATACGTCAGTGGAGAGTATAGCAGGCCGATAATTCCCGACAATTTGTCAAAAATGTTAATTAAACCAGATTTAACCGGGTACGAATCATGGTATTGAACAGCAAGACCATAACCTGGCCATCGATTGACAGCCTGGGCTATGATAGCGGAAGGGAGCCTGACACTCGCCGGTTGTGGCAACGCTCGGCAGGATATCAGGGTAAATCTTTGTAAATCGAATTGATGGTTACTCGATGGGCATACGCCAGGGTTTTCCCGCCTGGTAGGTTTTGAGACGCTTCATGAACACTTCCAGCCGATCCTCCTGGTGAGTGGACTGAAGATGGTCAATTGCTTTTTTCTGTACTTTTATGGCCTTGTCAAATACACCCAGCTCCGCGTAACCGGCCGCCAGGGTGTCCAGCAATCCGACCTCGTTTTCCTCGGACTGCAAAAGGTTTTCGATAATACTGATGGCCCGTTTGCCGTCTCGTAGTTCCTTAACCGGCACAGTGGCCAATGTCCAGGCAAGGTTATTGAGCGCATCTTTGTAACCCTGGTCAGCGGCCACGGAAAACCATTTGATCGCTAACTGGTAATCCCGCCGTACACCCTGCCCTGTAGTATATAGGTAACCCAGATTGTCGGCCGACGGCGCATAGCCGCTTTCCGCGGCGCGTTGATACCATTCGGCGGCCTTGTTCTGATCGCGGATCACACCGTTACCGGTTTCATACATTTGTCCCAGGTAATGCTGTGCCGGGGTGACGCCCTGCTCCGCGGAACGAATCATCCACTTCAGCGAGTTGCTCATGCTCAGTTCCACGCCTTCTCCGGTCTGGTATAAAAGCCCGAGATAGTACTGGCTGTAAGCATGATCATTGTTGGCGGCCTTGAGTAGCCATTGGCTGGCTTCGGCGAGATTTTCCTCTACGCCCTTACTGGTAATATACATGCGCGCCAGTTTGTACTGCGCTTCCACGTGACCGGCCAGGGCAGCTTCTCTGTATAAGTTAAACGCCATTTCAACGTCTTTAGCCACACCTCGGCCATTTTCGTAAAGTTGGCCCAGAATGAAATACGCGGTTCGATTGCCGCCCGTAGCGGCGCGTTGTATCCACACGGCACCGGTTTTATCATCTTGTTCTACGCCTTTGCCATTCAAATACAAAATACCGAGGCTGTATTGCGCCATGGCAACATTTTGTTCGGCCGCCAACCGGTACCAGGATGCGGCAATACTGAAATCCTTGTTCACACCCCGCCCCAGTTCGTACATCAGGCCCAGTGATGCCTGAGCATCGCCAAGACCCTGCGTCGCCGCCATGCCATACCACATGACCGCCTTTTGATCGTCGCGCTCAATACCACGACCGGTAGCGTAACTTTCGCCCAGATTAAATTGACCAATGGCATCGCCACCTCTGGCAGCCTGGTGGTACCAGTAAAAGGCCTCGGCGAAATCCCGTTCCACCCCATAGCCACGGGCGTACATCACACCCAGATTCGACTGGGCCGGAGGATAATTCAAAGCTGCCGCACGCTTATACCACTTTCGGGCCTTTGCGTAATCTTGTTCGATACCCTGACCTTTTTGATAAAGCACTGCCAGGCTGTATTGGGCCTGGGGAAACCCCTGCTCCGCCGCTTGCCGAAACCATTTCACGGCTTCCTGGTCACTTTGTTCGACGTTTTTACCATTGAGATAATGTTCAGCCACAATGGTTTGGGCGGCGGGAAAACCGGAATGGGCCGCTTCCAGAAACCATTCGAATGCCTTACGTTGATCTTCTTCAACACCGCGGCCGTTGGTGTATTTTACGCCCATTTGAAACTGCGCATTGGGCAGACCCTGTTCAGCGGCTAATCGCGTCCAGTAAGTCGACAGTTTCTTGTCTTTGGGGACAGCGACACCACTGCCATAAAGAATACCGAGGTTATTCTGTGCCTCGGCGTAACCTTGCTTGGCTGCGCGGCGATACCATTGAATGGCCTTTAGGGCATTTTTCTCAACGCCTTCGCCCACTTCGTACATATGCGCGATATTAAACTGAGCAATAGCATTGCCTTCGCTGGCCAGCGGCAGCCATGTATCGTAGGCCGCCAGGAAGTCACCGATATCATAAGACTGCAAACCTTCGTTATAGACCTCAATATCACGGTCATAATATGGCAATGCACGTTGCCGTTCCGGCCCTGTCGGGGATACCGTGGGTTCAGGTTCAAAGATTTTTACGTCCACACTGGATGTGGATGTTGATTGCGTAGCGCAGCCACTGGCCAGGAGGAAGACCAGGATCCACAACGAACGGATTCCCGGGAGAAATTTCAGGAATGTGTTCAAAACGACAGCCCCCGATGGGTTGACCCAAATACAACGGATTTTAGTAAGAATTGACTTAACTTTATCACAAAAAACTGGTCAATAAATAGCTAGTTTTTGATGTCCTGCAATGTGCTAAGTTATTGTTATTTATAACTCTTATCACATTTTTTCAGTACAAAGTTGACAATTATAAGCAAAATGGTTGTTTTTTGACCATACGCATAGGGAACGTCAAAAATACTTTGCCAGACGGCTAGCGGACGTAAAACAGGAGTGCTTGCGTAACAAAGCTTCCCCTCTCTCGTCGATTTTTCAGCATGGCTTCATTACTGCCGTCATACCGATACGCGTTTCCATGAGGGATCCAGTGGCGCCAGAGGCGCCAGTGTGCCTGGAACCAAGTGCCCGATCTACGGCTATTTATGTATGAATATTCCTGGCTTCAATTTTAATCGTCATCGGTGGCTGGCCATCAGTGCTGGAATATTGACCGTTCTTGCGCTG
>JASFMT010000004.1:0-25882 GCA_050117455.1 Gammaproteobacteria bacterium
GTATTGCGTGGATATCAGGTTGAGGTTCTGCTCCAGCGCCAGTTTGGTCCACGCTTCGATATCAGTGGGTTCCGGTGACTGCAGTGGCATGTTTTCCTGCAGGGTGGACAGGGATTCATGGTATTCGCCGGTGATAGCTCGGAGTGCTTCGATTTCGTTGTTCAACAGGTTTTCAGCGGAGATTAGTTGCGAGACGGACAAGTCAAAGCGTGCCTGGGCTTCGTGCACGTCGGTAATGGCCACCAGGCCCACCTCGAACCGTTGTTTGGTTTGTTCCAGTTGGCGTTCGTTGGCATTTTTTTCCGCTTTGGAGAATTCCAGGTTGTCCTGGGCGCCCAGGACGCGAAAGTACTGACGGGCGACACGGACGATCAAATCCTGTTCCGCGGCCTGGAAGTCAGCATCCGCCTGCTGTACAAAGGCTTTGTTCTGCGAATGCCTCGAACTGATGTTGCTGTTGTATAAAGGCTGCGTCAACGTTACCGAATAACTGTTGGTTGCACCGCTGGAGGAAAACAGTGGATCGTCCCCTGTTGTGTCAGTGTATGACGCGCTAAGGTCTACGCTGGGTAAATACTCGCCGCGGGTTTGCTTGATAGTTTCGTACGCCGCGTTCTTTGAGGCGACCGCCGCTTTAAACGCCGGATCATTTTGTTTCGCCAGATCATATATCTGGATTAAATTTTCCGCGTGACTGTTGTTGCTAATGGCAATTGTTAATGTTGTTGCTAACAACCATAATTTTTTGTTTTGCATATTGTGTATCACTTGTTTACAGAGAAATTGAATTAATAAGTTGGCATTTGCGGATCAACCGTTGTCGCCCAGGCATGCACACCACCGGAAAGATTGCTGACATTTGAAAAGCCTTCATGCTGTAAAAAATAACAGACCTGGAGGCTGCGCACCCCGGTGTGACAAATGACGACGATTTCCTGTTCTTCGTCGAGTTCACCGACGGCATTGGGAATTTCACGCATGGGAATCAACCGTGAACCGTCAATGTGGCAGATGGCGAACTCCCAGGGCTCGCGGACATCCAGCAGTAATGGTTTGTCGTTCGATTGTTCCAGGCGTTCTTTTAATTCAGTAACCGTAATGTTTTCCATGACATTATCATTTTCTCATGAATATAAGAAAATGGTAATATGCCTGATGCTAAAATACAAACGCTGAGGGTGTCTCGACGTTCAATAACGGCGCAATGACCGTTTCAAACAGTTCTTCCTGCGACCATTGCCGCTCATTGACCCGGGTAATAAGCTGTGCCGACATGGCCGGCTGTGTTCCGACAATCACAAACAACCGGCCACCCACTTCCAATTGCTGTTTAAAGTTATCATTCAGCATCGGCATGGAACCGGTGACCGCGATCACATCATAGGGACCGTTGCTGGGCCATCCGGCGGCACCATCCCCGACTTCCAGAGTGACATTGGTTTTATTTTGTTGACGTAATTTTTGAGCAGCGCTGTTGGACAATTCCTGATCTATTTCCACAGAGGTGACCTGTTTCCCCAGTGTTGCCAGCAAGGCAGTCAAATAACCGGAACCGGTTCCAATCTCGAGGATGTTATCCGTCGATTTAATGTCCAGCGCCTGCAGCAAGCGGGCTTCCTGAATGGGACTCATCATTTCCTGGCCATTGGGAAGTGGAATATTGGTGTCGGAAAATGCCAGTTCCCGGTAGGCGGCAGGCACGAAAAATTCCCGGGGGACCTCGGCGATAACGGTCAGTACCTTGCTATCCAGCACTTCCGCGGGGCGGATTTGCTGTTCAATCATATTAAAACGGGCCTGTTCCATATCCATCTCACTCATCGCTGCTTGTTGTTATGGTTTTAAGGGAAATCAAGGTTATGCTGTTTCCTTGACACTGGCAAGCGCCAAAGCGCTGGCCGGGGACGCTATTATAAAGAATTGTTGATTGGCTTGTTAATAAATTTTAACCAATTATGAGTCTGCAGAGGGTAAATGTGACGCCCAATCAGGCGGTTCGTCGCTAAGAAAATAGCCGGCTATAGAACCCGGCGGTGGGCGCTGAATTCGATGAAGCAGGGGGCAATAACATGGATTGCCTGGCCGGTGTTGTTTATGAGTACAGTGATGCAGCGGTGTTAATCCAACGTCAGTTGTGATCTTATTATTATTGATAAAGCATGTAGTTATTATCTCTTACAGCTTTAAAGTGACATCAATGGCTCATTATATTGTGGTTCATTGTTCACCGTAATATTCAGCCAGCCGGCTTAACAATTGTGTTTTTTCATATTGATGTGTTGTGTGTATACTGGGCGAGGTATCGAAAGCGATTTTTTCACAATGGATACAGGGATAGCCAATTGTTGAGGGATGGGCGCATTGTTTCTATTTCTCCACTGACTGGGAACCGGCCTAAGAAGAAAAGCAGCTAGTCCAGTTACACAATTAGATCGAGGCTATACAGCTTAAGACAACGGAAGGCATAAGGGGGCTAGAGATGGTTGGAACTCGCTGTTGTTTTAGCAGTGTCTCGCTGCTAAAAAACCCGGCACTATTCATCGTTTTTTTTCTATTCATTTTTCCGTCACAAAGTTTTGCCACCAGCGGAATCGCACAGAATGTCGCCGCCGCCTGCGCGCCGGAACCAACCGTACCGGATGTGGGTTCCTGCTCGGCGTGTCATTCCACCACCAATAATCGTGGGCCGAATGATTTGACCGCAGCGGGGATGTGGGCGTTGAGTCCGTCGACTTTTATGAATTTTTGCCCCACGGCTACGCCCACGCCGCCACCGACACCGGTTCCTCCTCCCACGCCAACGCCACCGCCAGGAATGAGTCCATCACCAACGCCGGGCATGGGTATGGGAAGTGGTGCCAGTAGTGACGACGATGATGACGATGGCCGCCGCGAATCGGACGATGATGATGACGCAGAGATGGACGATGACGATGGCGGCGGTAGCAGTGGCTCATTGCGATCATTGCGCAGCCGATTGCGGGCATTACAGCTGCGACGTGATTAACGGGCGCTGGCGCGGCTCCCAGGCGTTTTAGCGGGGAACACGATACCTGTTGGTTGTTGTTGCCGCGTTGCTACGGTTTCGGTCAATCATTCCGAAGGGTTGGTTCGCCAACCCTTTTTTTGATGCCTGTCTACGAACTGGCTAATAATTAACCATATCATTCAGCCACAGCTTCACCTGCAAAGAACAGCGGTTGTATCGTGTGGCAATATTCGATACTGTTCTTTTCTCACTTCAACAGAAGCTAGGGGTGCCTGGCATCGGTTACCGTTGCCAGCGCTGAGAACACACCCTTTGAACCTGATCCGGGCAGTGCCGGCGAAGGGAAGCACTTTATGGTTACGTCGTAGCTTTCCCGCACCAGGCATCCCAGTATTTGAATTCACAACGGTTGAATTCACAACGTTAGTGCTACAGCGATAGTAGCGAAAGTACCGATAGCACAGTACCGATAGGACAGCCAATTATGAGCGCGATAGCAGATGAATGTCTAAGTGAAACGGCAAAACTGAACGATGCTTCCATCGAACCGTTTCCCAATTCCCGAAAAATTTATGTCGAAGGCAGCCGGCCTGATGTGCGGGTGCCCATGCGCGAGATTACCGTCACGGATACGCCCCTGGCGGGAAAGGGGAGCCAGGTGGAGAAAAACGATCCGGTGACGGTTTATGATACCTCGGGACCCTATACCGACCCGGATGTGGCCATTGATATCCGGGCCGGACTCAACTCGGTGAGAGGATCCTGGATTGAAGAACGGGGTGATACTGAAATCCTGGATCAATTAACGTCTGAATATGGCCGTCAGCGGTTACAGGATCCATCTCTGCAACATTTGCGTTTTGCTCATATGCACAAACCACGGCGCGCCAGGGCCGGCCATAATGTCACCCAAATGCATTACGCCCGCAAAGGTATCATCACCCCGGAAATGGAGTTTGTGGCAATCCGGGAAAACATGCGTCTTGAAACGGCCAGGGATGCGCTAAAAGGCCAACATCCGGGCCAGCCTTTTGGCGCTGCCATTCCAGAGGCCATTACACCGGAGTTTGTCCGTGATGAAGTGGCGCGGGGGCGTGCCATTATTCCGGCCAATATTAATCATCCGGAACTGGAGCCTGTGATTATCGGGCGCAACTTTCTGGTGAAGATCAACGGCAATCTGGGTAACTCTGCGGTGACTTCGTCCATCGAAGAAGAAGTCGACAAGATGACCTGGGGGATCCGCTGGGGTAGCGATACCATTATGGATTTATCCACCGGCAAAAATATCCATGAAACCCGTGAATGGATTATTCGCAATTCGCCCGTGCCCATCGGGACAGTTCCCATCTATCAGGCGTTGGAAAAAGTCGATGGTAAAGCCGAAGAACTGAGCTGGGAAATTTTCCGGGATACGTTGATTGAACAGGCCGAGCAGGGCGTGGATTATTTTACCATCCACGCCGGTGTACTGTTGCGTTATGTGCCACTGACGGCTCGTCGCACGACGGGTATCGTTTCCCGTGGCGGATCCATTATGGCCAAATGGTGCCTGGCCCACCATCAGGAAAATTTTCTCTATACACACTTTGAAGAAATTTGTGACATCATGAAAGCCTATGACGTGTCGTTTTCACTGGGCGATGGGTTGCGTCCCGGTTCCATTGCGGACGCCAATGATGCGGCGCAGTTTGGCGAACTGGAAACCCTGGGTGAATTGACAAAAATCGCCTGGCAGCATGATGTGCAAACCATGATTGAAGGCCCCGGTCATGTGCCCATGCACATGATCAAGGAAAACATGGATAAACAACTGGCGGTGTGTGATGAAGCGCCGTTTTATACCCTGGGGCCATTGACCACCGATATCGCCCCCGGTTATGACCACATAACATCGGCGATCGGCGCCGCGATGATTGGCTGGTTTGGCACCGCCATGTTGTGTTATGTGACCCCCAAGGAACATCTCGGGTTGCCTAACCGTGATGACGTCAAGGAAGGTATTATTACTTACAAGATTGCCGCCCATGCCGCGGATCTCGCCAAAGGCCACCCCGGGGCACAAATAAGGGACAATGCTTTGTCCAAGGCCCGTTTCGAGTTTCGCTGGGAAGACCAGTTTAACCTGGGGCTGGACCCCGATCGTGCCCGTGAATATCACGATCAAACCATGCCGAAACAGGCTCATAAAGTTGCCCACTTTTGTTCGATGTGCGGACCTAATTTCTGTTCCATGAAAATTACGCAAGAGGTGCGGGATTTCGCGTCCAAAGAGGGAATTGGAGACGTGGAAGTTGCCCTGGATAAAGGCTTAAAAGAAAAAGCGGATGAGTTTAAACAACAGGGCTCGGAAATCTACAAACCTTTGTAAGCCTGTGAACCACACGCCAAAGTGACTTTGTTCCCGCTGAAACCGCGGAAATGACAACTGGCGCGAAGCGTCATTAAGCGGTTAACCTGTCCCGACCATCGGGGAGTTCGGTTATTGTCATCTACCAGTCAATAAATAATGACCGGACTCCCTCTTCTTCGGTGCGAGCTTTGCCAACAGCATCGTACATACTGGTAGTGTCTGTGAGGTCTTTGCCGATAGCTGCTGATTGATTCGGCAATTCTCTTGATACCCGTCAATGCGTATCCCGTTTAATAAACTAGATTTTATTAAAAGAACCACAACAACAACGTAAAGGAGGATGGTTATGTGGGCCACCAAGCGTAGCGCCTGGATGTTTCTTTGTGCATTTCTTTTAGTAATTCCCCTGTCTGTCTTCGCCGAACCCGTGGATAAAGGTGCCATGCTGAGTATTACCTGCAATGGCTGTCATGGTACCGACGGGAAAAGCAGTGGCGCGATTCCCAGTATTGCCGGTAAGTCTGCGGACTACATAGCAAAGGCAATGCAGGACTTTAAACAGGAAAAACGACCGTCTACGGTTATGAACCGCCATGCCAAGGGATACAGTGACGCTGAAATAAAACTCATCGCAGATTATTTCGCCAGCAAAAAATAGCCAGGGGTGATAACATGAAAAAATACTATACTCGCCGGAATTTTCTGAAAACCAGTGGTGCGGTGGCGTCATCTGCATCACTGGGAACCATGCTGTGGCCGTTGAATTCACTCGCCTTTAGTAGTAAGCCCAAGTCTCATGTGGTTGTGATTGGCGGTGGCTTTGGTGGGGCCACATGCGCAAAATACATCAAAAAGTTCGACAGCAATATTGATGTGACACTTATTGAGCGCGATGAGACATACGTCACCTGTCCCTTCAGTAACCTGGTATTGGGCGGGTTAAGGGAGATCAAGTCCATTACCCATGATTACAGCGCCCTGCAGGATAAACACGGCATAAACGTTGTTCATGATGAAGTCACAGTGATTGACGCCGACAAGCGCAAAATTACCACCAAAGGCGGCCAGACGTTCGATTATGATCGTGCCGTGGTATCACCGGGGATCAGTTTTCTCTGGGATAAAGTGGAAGGTTTTTCGGCCGCCGATGTTGATGTCATACCCCATGCCTGGAAGGCGGGACAGCAAACACTGTTGTTAAGAAAACAACTGCAGGCAATGGATGATGGCGGCACGGTTATCATTGTCGCGCCGCCGAATCCCTTTCGTTGTCCACCCGGGCCCTACGAGCGGGCCAGCTTATTTGCCCATTACCTGAAGCAGACAAAACCCAAGTCAAAAATTATCATTCTGGACGCCAAGGATAAATTTTCCAAAATGCCATTGTTTACCGGGGGCTGGGAAAAATTATACCCGGGTATGATTGAATGGGTGGCCGGCACCAAGGGAGGGATCGTCACCCAGGTGGATGCCAAAAACAAAACCGTCTACAACGAAGTCGGTGAAGAAATTAAGGGTGATGTGATCAACTATATCCCCCACCAGACAGCGGGCACCATTGCCCACGAAGCGGGATTGACGGATTCGGGTGGCTGGTGTCCGGTAAACCAGAAAACTTTTGAATCAAAGCAGCACAAGAACATTCATGTGATTGGTGATTCTTCCGTTGCAGCGCCACTACCCAAATCCGGTTACGCCGCCAGTAGTGAAGGCAAAATGTGCGCCGCCGCTGTAGTGGCCGCCATCAACGGTATCGACATGCCGGATCCGTCATACAGTAATACCTGTTACAGCCTGGTGGGGCCGGACTATGGTATCTCGGTGGCGGCGGTTTATCGCCTGGACAACAACAAGATAATCAAGGTGAAAGGTGCCGGTGGCGTTAGTCCCACGGATGCTGATGAATCGTTCCGTCGGGCCGAGGCGCTTTATGCCAGAGGATGGTATTCCAGTATCACGCAGGATATGTTTGGTTGAGGATGACGTTTTTGAGTGATTAACGCAGGAGGCTTGCCGCGGCGAGCCTCCTGTTTTTTTGGCCTGCCTGTTTAATCAAGCTTATTCGATAAACCGTTGCCGGGTTGCATCATCGGGGATATGGCATTGGTCATATTTCCCGAACCATTGATAACGGCGTTTACCAATGAAATCATAAACGGCATTCCTTATCGGTGGGGGTATCACGAGAAACATTGAAAGCAGCGGCCAGGGCATCGTCAGTTTGCGGGCAATGCGCAGCGCCGCCGTTGATTTGTTGTAAACCCGGTTATTGTCCAGTAGCAGCATCGTGTTCAAGCCGGATTCTTCGACACCATAGTGTTTCATGAGCTGTTGACCCCGACTTGACTGTATGGGGCAAAAGAAAAACTCGCGATTTGTGTCCCGTTTGATAACAAACTGAACACTGCTGTGACAGAATTTGCAGACACCATCAAATAGTAGAATTGGGTGATCGCCGGTGTCGGTTTCTGTTTGCGGATTCTGTTGCGGCATGGAGGTGCTATGGATTCTGGGCCAGGTGTTCCAGTGGCTCATGCAATGGCAAGATCCAGTGGGCGGTCATAAGGTTGCGTTCAATTATTGTTAAGTCCACTGTAGGATTGACCATGGGCGCCGGTTGCCGGCCATTCAGTGATACATAATTGTTTACCCTGACTTCGACATCGTCAATGTCGTAATGTTGCGTCCACAATTCTTCGAGATAATAGGCAAATTGCAGAATCATATCCGGCTGGGTTGCCATTTTGCGTGCCTGTTTGCCGGTAAGGTAGCGTTCCGGTTTGATGTACCAGCTTTGACCCGTCGCGGGATCGTGAATGGTAAAATCCGCGAATCCTTCCTTGTCCCGTAACTTCATTTGCCAGGCAAAGCGATGGCCCTGTTCGTTCCAGCTGACGTTGCCGGGGTAGAGCAGATGCCGTAAGGGAAACAGAATCTGAAAGGACAGCCAAAGGGCTATAAAACCGATGACGTTATATTGTAACCATGGCCGTTGTTTATAAAAGAGAAGGTTCTGTTTTTGAGAGCCGCTGCCAATAGCTAGTCCCGATGTACTGTCGTGTTTATTGAAAAGTCGTTGCAGTTTTCGCCCTATTTGTTTTGGCCAGTCGGGATCGAAAAATACCAGTGTAGCAAACAGGGTAAACCAGGGAAATATTCCGATATTAAAGGTGAAATGGTTAAGGACATGAAAGGCGGCATAAACAATAAAAATGGCCAGCCGCGTTTTTCGCCACAACAATAACGGTGCGCCCGCCACGTGCAAGATAATAACGCCGTACGCCGCAATAGCAATGGCCCAGTCCTGGGTGTACAGATAACCCACCAACGGCATATCCGCACGAGATGCTAACCACATGCGCAACGGTTCGAGATTCAGCCAGTCGGAGTTGATTTTGACGATGCCGGCGTAAAGGTAAAGAATTTCAAATTGGGCTCTTAATATCCACAAGGACCATGCCGGAACCTGGTGGCTCCTGATTTTGGGCCACAATTTGGCGTCAACCGAATATTGCCGGTGGGCCGGCAGCACGATTAATAAAATGTTTACCAGTATGACCAGGTAAAAATGATTGAGATAGCGGGTTTGATCCAGCAGGAACACATAGCTGAACGCGATGCAGAATAGCAGTGCGCTCAGGCGATACATAAAACCAAAGGTAATAAAAATCGCCAACACACCCATGATGGCAAAATGATAGTACATGCCGTCGCCGGACCAGGGCTGCACCCACTCAAAGCCATAGTATTTAAAATGAAACGTTGGCTTAATGTATAACCAGTAAATCCAGTCGTTAAACCAGTAGCGCAACACCTCCCAGAACATGATGATGCCGAAGCCAATGCGAAAAACCGCGAGAAAGGATCCGTCGACGGGGCTGAATAAACAGGACTTTAAGCGATGAGTTAGCATGTTGGAAAACCCGGGGCGCGATGGCGACCCCAGTTTCAATTGTTGATTACTTATGCTTGTTAGCGTTGTTATCAGGCAATGCCCGCATGGCTTCAGTATCCGAAAAAAAGGCTAAATGTCAACGGCGATGGGGGAACATCAGTGTGCCATAACGGCAAAATTTAACGATGCTGGTTAAAAACCTGTGATTTGGCTCCGATAATACTAGAAACTGACTTTGCAACCGGCAGTCTTAAACAATAACTACCTGGCACAGCCCACTGCCACGGTTGTTATGTAACCATATGATTGTTATCGGAAAAAGGATTGTGACTGTGGCAATAAGTTATCGCGATTGGCATATTCCGTTTCGCCAGGATACCGTGACCCTGCGCCAGGCCCGGGAAAATATGGCGTTGGTACGCGCCAATGAGGACGAGATTCCCCTGATGGTGCAACTGGTGGAAAATCCCAAGTTCCAGATTCCCGGTATCCGGTTATTTCATGGCGCTGTTGATTTGTCGCAACACGACTATATTCATATTTTGCTGGGCAGGGGGCTGCTGGACAAAGACGAGGCCTTTACCATTGGCTTTACCATGGGTTCCACTAACAGGGTAACGTCTACCGAAGAAAATCTCTATGCGCTAATCACGCGCTACCTCTATCCCAGGGTTTATCAGTTTGACGATGAAAGTATCGCCGTGTTTAAAAACGCGGTAAGGCTGGCTTACATTTCGTCATGCGTTGCGCTGGATGAGTTTGATTTTACGCCGCACCTGGATATTCCGCTGTACGAACTACGTAACATTGTCGGGCTGGAAGAGAAACTGCTGTTGGCGTATTACGAGATAGAAAAGCAGCGTTATCCCCATGCGCGGGACAGCCGGCGTTTGCTCGATCAGGTATCAGAGTTTGTGGATCTGCAAAAGGTAAGTTAGTCAGTGGATCTGCACCCGATAAGCAAAACAACTGCAGGTGCTTTTAGGTTTTGGTGTGGAGAGAGTTGTTGGGCCGGTTAACGTGGCGAATTATTTGTTGCGTACCCGGCACTCGTGAGTGAGCTCCGTGGTGCCGTCACTTCTCACGGTTTCAATTCTTGCGGTAAATCCCCACAACCGGGTGACATGTTTTAATACCTCATTGGCGGCGTCGTTTAAGGGTTTGCGGTCGTGCTGGATGTGACGCAAGGTCAGCGAGCGGTCGCCTTTGACATCAACGTTATAAACCTGAATGTTGGGTTCCCGGGTGCTGAGATTATATTGGTCCACCATGGCATTGCGTAGCCGCTTGTAACCGTTTTCATTGTGAATGGCGGTAATTTCCAGAGTATTGCGTGTGTCGTCATCCAGGACGGCAAATAACCTGAGATCACGCATCAGCTTGGGCGATAGAAACTGCGCGATAAAGCTTTCGTCCTTGAAGTTGCGCATGGCGAAGTCCAGGGTTTCCAGCCAGTTGCTGCCGGCGATGTCAGGAAACCATTCCCTGTCCTCATCCGTTGGATCTTCGCAGATACGGCGGATATCGCTCATCATGGCAAAACCTAATGTGTAAGGGTTAATGCCACTGAAGTAAGGACTGTTATAGGGAGGCTGGGCAACCACGTTGGTGTGCGATTGCAGGAATTCCATCATAAAGCCATCTGACAATAGTCCCTCGTCATACAATTGATTCAGGATCGTGTAATGCCAGAAGGTGGCCCAGCCTTCGTTCATCACCTGGGTCTGGCGTTGCGGATAAAAATACTGGGCGATTTTACGCACGATCCGGACGATTTCCCGCTGCCACGGTTCCATTAGCGGCGCGTTTTTCTCAATAAAGTACAGCAGGTTTTCCTGCGGTTCGTCGGGAAAGCGGCGTTCTTTGGCTTTTTGATCATCCTTTTCGATGAAAGGTATGGTGCGCCACAAATCGTTGACTTGAGACTGCAGGTATTCTTCGCGCTCTTTCTGGCGCATGCGTTCTTCTTCCGGCGACAACGGGGTGGGCCGTTTATAACGGTCAACGCCGTAGTTCATTAACGCATGACAGGAATCCAGTGTATTCTCAACTTCTTCGATACCGTATCGGCGTTCGCAGCGGGCGATATAGTTTTTGGCAAACAACAGGTAATCAATGATAGCGTCGGCGTTGGTCCAGGTGCGAAACAGGTAATTGCCTTTGAAAAAGGAATTGTGGCCGTAACAGGCATGGGCGATCACCAGTGCCTGCATGGGCATGGTGTTTTCTTCCATCAGGTAGGCGATGCAGGGATTAGAATTGATGACGATTTCATAGGCCAGTCCCATGTGACCGCGGCGATAGCTGCGCTCAATATTCAAAAACTGCTTTCCGAACGACCAGTGATGATAACCCAGTGGCATCCCTACCGAAGAATAAGCGTCCATCATTTGTTCGGAACTGATGATTTCCACCTGGTTGGGATAGGTATCCAGGCCGAAGTTGGCGGCGACACGTGCGATTTCGCGGTCATACTCCGCGATCAGTTCTTTCGACCATTCCGAGGTCAGCGAAATGGGTTTTTGCTTGGGCTTATCCGCGGTCGTCGTTTTCATGCTGCCTGGTGCTTTTTAAAGAGTTCACGAAATACCGGATAAATGCTGGTTAATCCCGCGATATCCTGGATGGCGAAATTGGGGAACATCGACTGCACTTTTTCGTATTCCCGCCATAAGCTTTGATGCTCGTATGCGGTAATTTCAACATAGGCGAAATACTGCAGGCAAGGCATAATTTTGTTGATTAGAATTTCCCGGCAGGTGGGTGAATCGCCTTCCCAGTTATCACCGTCCGAGGCCTGCGCCGCATAAATGTTCCAGTCCGATGTGGGGTAGCGCTCGTTAATGATTTCGTACATTAACTCCAGGGCGCTGGATACCACCGTGCCGCCGGTTTCGCGGGAATAAAAGAATTCCTGCTCATCGACTTCCTTGGCAGTGGTGTGGTGGCGAATAAAAACCACGTCGATGTTTTCATAGGTGCGCGTAAGAAACAGGTACAACAGGATAAAAAACCGTTTGGCGATATCCTTGCGCTCTTCGTTCATTGAGCCGGAAACGTCCATCAGGCAAAACATAACGGCCCGGGTTGTGGGCGAGGGTTCCTGAATCCGGTTGTTGTAACGCAGGTCAAAGGTGTCAATAAACGGTATGGCTTTCATGCGAGCTTTGGTCCGCTCGATTTCTTCCTTTAGCTCAACAATTCTGGGATGGCTTTCCTCGTGCAGCTTAAGAAGTTCTTCCAGCTCCGCTTCCAGCTCGGAGACTTTGCGTTGATAAGGACTGCGCAGCGCCACCCGCCGTGCCAATGCCCCTTTCATGGAGCGCACGACATTGATATTCGTGGGTACACCGGAGGTGGTATAACCGGCACGGACCATTTTGTGTTCGGTTACTTCGGCTAGCTGGGTTTTAACGAGGTCCGGCAGCGCCAGGTCTTCGAAAAAGAATTCAAGGAATTCTTCCCGCGACAGCTGGAAAACAAAATCATCTTCTCCCTCGCCGGTGTTGCTGGCCTGGCCCTGGCCGGGACCACCACCGCCGCCGCTGGGCGGTCGGGGGATTTTGTCGCCTTGTACAAAATCCGTGTTGCCCGGTTGGACGACTTCGCGCCGGCCACCCTGGCCATGATGAAAAATCGGTTCGTTAGTATCACGGGTAGGAATGTTAACCGTTTCACCCTTGTCGATATCCTTGATGCTGCGCTGGGATATGGCGTCGGAAACGGACTTTCGGATTTGTTCCCTGAAGCGGCGCAGGAAACGCTGGCGATTGACGGCGCTTTTGTTTTTGCCGTTCAGTCGTCGATCGATGATTTGAGTCACAATATCAACCGTTTAAGATGCTTTACGTACTCTCAGATACCATTCAGACAGTAACCGGACCTGTTTTTCCGTGTAGCCTTTGCCCACCATGCGCTTGACGAAGTCCTTGTGTTTGCTCTGATCTTCCTGCGACGCTTTGGCGTTAAAGGAGATAACCGGCAGCAAATCTTCGGTGGTGGAGAACATTTTTTTCTCGATGACCTCGCGCAGTTTTTCATAGCTGGTCCAGGTCGGGTTTTTGCCTTCGTTATTGGCCCGTGCCCGCAGCACGAAGTTAACGATTTCGTTACGAAAATCCTTGGGATTGCTGATGCCGGCCGGTTTTTCGATTTTTTCCAGCTCTTCGTTCAATGCTGCACGGTCAAAACTTTCACCGGTATCGGGATCGCGGTATTCCTCGTTCTGGATCCAGTAATCGGCGTAGGTAACGTAACGGTCAAAGATGTTCTGTCCATATTCGGAATAGGATTCAAGGTAAGCTGTCTGAATTTCCTTGCCGATAAATTCCGCGTATTGCGGTCCCAGTATACCTTTGAGGAACGACACGTATTTTTCGGCCAATTCCGGCGGAAACTGTTCCTGCTCGATTTGCTGTTCCAGAACATATAATAAGTGCACCGGGTTGGCGGCGATTTCTGAATGATCGTAGTTAAAGACCTTGGACAGAATTTTGAACGCGAAGCGGGTGGATAGCCCGGTCATGCCTTCATCGACGCCCGCGTAATCGCGGTATTCCTGGTAGGTCTTGGCTTTGGGATCCGTATCTTTCAGGTTTTCGCCGTCATAGATACGCATCTTGGATTCGATGTTGGAATTCTCCGGTTCCTTGAGTCGCGACAATACGGCAAAGCGCGCCATCATATCCAGCGTGCCCGGTGAGCAGGGCGATTCGGCCAGGGAACTGTTGCGTAACAATTTCTCGTAAATTTTGACTTCCTCGGAAACCCGCAGGCAATAGGGGACTTTGACAATATAAATCCGGTCCAGGAACGCTTCGTTGTTGCGATTGTTCTTGAACGATAACCATTCCGATTCATTGGAGTGCGCCAGGATAATGCCGTCAAATGGTATTGCAGACAATCCCTCGGTACCCATGTAGTTGCCTTCCTGGGTAGCGGTTAATAAGGGATGCAGCACTTTAATCGGTGCTTTGAACATTTCCACAAATTCCAGCAATCCCTGATTGGCCAGGCACAGGCCGCCGGAGTAGGCGTAGGCATCGGTGTCGTCCTGGGAGAACTGCTCCAGTTTGCGGATGTCCACTTTGCCCACCAGCGATGATATATCCTGGTTGTTTTCATCGCCGGGCTCGGTTTTGGCAATAGCAATTTGTTCAAGTACGGAAGGTTTCAGTTTGACTACCTTGAACTTGGTGATATCGCCGTTGAATTCGTGCAGGCGTTTGATGGCCCACGGAGACATGATACCGCTGAGGTAACGGCGCGGTATGCCATAGTCTTCTTCCAGGATACGGCCGTCTTCTTCCGGAGAAAACAGTCCCAGGGGTGATTCATTAATGGGGGATCCCTTGATCGCGTAGATGTGGCAGTTTTCCATTAATGATTTTAATTTTTCCGCCAACGAAGATTTGCCCCCGCCTACGGGGCCCAGCAGGTAAAGAATCTGTTTCTTTTCTTCGAGGCCCTGTGCAGCATGGCGAAAGTAAGAAACAATGTGTTCGATGGTTTCTTCCATGCCATAGAAATCTTTGAACGCGGGATAGAGCTTAATAACCTTGTTGGAAAACAGGCGGCTTAAACGTGGATCTTTACGGGTATCGACAAGCTGGGGCTCGCCTATGGCCATTAACATCCTTTCCGCTGCCGAGGCATAAGCACTCGGATCGGATTTGCACAGATCCAGGTACTCCTGAATCGTGAGCTCTTCCTCCTTGGCTTCTTCATAGCGTGATTGATAATGGCTGAAGATAGTCATGACGGCCTCCAGAACAAATAAATGCTACCGATTGCGGGGTTCTATTTTTCGACCTTGTTAGTCAAGGTAGACCATTAAGTTACCGAAAAATTTCAGAACTTACTATATATTAAAGTGCAAATAGCGGGCCAATGCCAGTTTAGGTGATTGATTTTTTACAGACTATGAACGGCGTCTAACTCCTTGTCTAAATTACATGCATGAGTATTAAATCATCGCTGAAACCGAATAAGCCCACCCTTTGGCAATCATCTTAAATTGCCATTTCTATAAAAAATTCATCCGCTTAGGGTATTATTTTTGTTTATGCAAATGGTTGTTGAACAATCTATAAACATTGTTATATAGATCATCAGGACTGCAGATAGTTTGAAATGATACAAACCGACACACTCTGCTGTTCAGGTAACGTTTCAAGTAACTCTGTGTCAATTAACTGTAGTATGCCAAACATTACCACAAGCGGGAATACTTTTTAACAGCCAAGTGCTGTTAACAGGTAATAGCAATGTTGTGGTTAAACTTAATTGGATAAATTGCACCAACTTAAGGCTATAGGTGATGGGGCATGTCGGTCAAGCACATGACAAATACCAGGTTGGCGGTTTATAAGGCGGGCAGGTTACAGGTTGAGGTCAACTATAAATTATTCTTGCCTTGCAAAACAGGAGTTAGCTTAACGGTGAAACCGCGACGTGGTTTCACCGTTGTGTTGCTGTTACAGCGTTTAGCTAACCGGCAGCTTTTTTCTTGGCGGTTTTCTTTTTCGCAGATTTCTTTTTAGTTGCTTTTTTCTTGCTGGCTTTTTTCTTCGCCTTTTTCTTTTCCGGTTTCTCAATATCCCATTTGCCATCGCGGTAATGGGCGATCCAGCCAGTGGCTTTGCCATCTTCTTCGGTCATCAGGTACTGCTCTTTGTTCTTACGGCTGAAGCGTACGATGGTAGGATTGCCCTTGTCATCTTCCACCGGTCCGCTCTTGAGGTATTCGAACTTGGGATCGAATTCATCCTTGTGCGGCAGGATTTCCTTTAGCTTGGGCGCGCGGGTTTCCCGGGACCGGGGAAAGGCCGACGAGGCCAGAAAAATACCGGCAGCGCCGTCGCGCAAGATGAAGTAGCCTTCGGTTTTTTCGCAAGGCATTTCCGGCATATGAATTGGGTCTGCCTTGGGTGGTGCAGGCTCGCCATTGCGTAACAGTTTTCGGGTGTTCTTGCATTCGTCATTGGTGCAGTCAAAGTACTTGCCAAAGCGGCCGGTCTTCAGTTGCATTTCCGCTCCGCACTTATCGCATTCGATGATCGGTCCGTCGTATCCCTTGATGCGGAATTTACCGTATTCGATTTCGAATCCGTCGCAATCGGGGCTGTTGCTGCACACGTGAAGTTTGCGGTCTTCGTCGATGAGATAATTGTTCATGGGTTTGCCGCATTTTGGACAGTGGCGCTTGTGCAACAAGAGCTTGGCTTCACCTTCTTCGTCTTCGTCGACGTTAACGGCTTCGTCACCGGAAATCAGATTAATCGTCGTCTTACAGCGTTCCTTGGGCGGCAGGTTGTAACCTGAACAGCCCAGGAACACCCCGGTGGACCCAACCCGGATTACCATCTCCCGTTCGCAGGTGGGGCATTTAATATCGGTAACAATGGGATCGTTACCGCGCATGCCATCATCATCGCTATCCGCTTTTTCCAGCTTTGCCTTGAACTCGGCGTAAAAGGAGTCGAGAATCTTTTTCCAGTTGTTATGACCTTCGGCGATGGAATCGAGCTTTTCTTCCATTGCCGCGGTGAAATTGTAATCCATTAAGTCACTGAACGATTCCGACAAGCGATCGGTAACCACTTCGCCGATTTTGTTGGCGTGAAAGCGGCGCTTTTCCAGGGTGACATAACCCCGATCCTGTATCGTTGAAATAATGGCCGCATACGTGGAAGGCCGGCCAATACCGCGCTTTTCCAGTTCCTTCACCAGGCTGGCCTCGGTGTAGCGCGGCGGTGGCTTGGTAAAGTGCTGCGACGGGTCCAGTTCCACCAGTTTCAGTTCGTCACCCACCTGCACCTCAGGCAACAACACATCGTCGCTGCCTTTGGAAACGGGTTTTAGCACTCGCGTCCACCCATCAAATACTACGGTGCGGCCCTTGGTGCGCATCTCGTAGTCGCCGGCGGTTACGGTCAGGGTCGTGACGTCAAACTTGGCCGGGGTCATCTGGCAGGACACAAACTGGCGCCAGATCAGTTCATACAGGCGCACCGCGTCTGCATCCACGTTTTTAAGATCCGATATCATGACATTGACGTCCGACGGCCGGATAGCTTCGTGCGCTTCCTGGGCACCTTCGCGGCTGGTGTAGGAGATGGGTTTTTCCGGCAAATAAGGTTTGCCGTATTTTTTCTCGATATAACCGCGGCATGCCTCCACGGCATCAGTGCTCAAGTTCGTGGAGTCGGTACGCATGTACGTGATGTAACCGGCTTCATAAAGGCGTTGTGCCATGAGCATGGTTTTTTTGACGCCAAAATTCAGCCGCGTACTGGCCGATTGCTGCAGTGTTGACGTAATAAAAGGTGCCCGTGGCTTACTACTGGAGGGCTTGGTTTCCCGGTTACTGACAACGTATTGCGCATTTTCCAGATCACCGACGGCCTTGTCCGATTGTTCCTTGTTGACCGGCTTGAATTCTTTACCATCGTGTTTTACGACCTGAACGCGGAAATCGTCACCCTTGGGTGGTTTCAGGTCACAATGCAGTTCCCAGTATTCTTCGGGAATAAAGGCGTTGATTTCCCGTTCCCGTTCCACCACCAGTTTAACGGCCACCGATTGCACCCGGCCGGCGGATAATCCACGGGCGATTTTTTTCCACAACAGGGGCGAGACCATGTAACCCACCACGCGATCGAGGAAACGGCGGGTCTGCTGGGCATTAACCTGGTCAATATTAACGTCAGTGGGTTCGGAGAAGGCGTGTTCGATAGCTTTCTTGGTGATCTCATTGAAAACGACGCGTTTGTAATGCTCGGGCTCGCCGCCAATCGCTTCCCGTAAATGCCAGGCGATGGCTTCTCCCTCGCGGTCAAGGTCCGTCGCGAGATAGACAGCGTCCGCGTCTTTGGCCAGTTTTTTGAGTTCGGAAATCACCTTTTCCTTGCCGGGCATGATTTCGTAATGGGGGTTCCAGCCGTTTTCCGGATCGATGCCCATACGCTTGATCAAGGATTCCCGGGCGCGTTTTTTCTTAAGCACCTCCCGTTCTTCCTTGGGCAGCTTGCGCGACTTGGCGGCAAGTTTCGCCCGTTCGGAAGGGGAGAGTTTGGATTTACCGCTGTCGCTGCCACTGGTGGGAAGATCGCGAATATGTCCAATACTGGATTTGACGATAAATTCTTTGCCCAAATATTTGTTAATTGTCTTTGCCTTGGCGGGCGATTCGACGATGACTAGAGATTTTCCCATTTAATTTACTTTATAAACAATAAGTTATGTTATTTAACCAATGATTTGTTGTATTTCTAATAAATAGAAATACGATCTCATCCGCTCGGTGTCAAGATCCGCTAGCATAAATAACACCAAATCTTGCCATTGGCGGCCAAAATTCGACAAAAATTAACCGGAAAATTTCAATTAAAAACGATTAAATAGATTAGCGGCGATACACAATCAGGTCTATTTTGTACTCGTGAGCGATACCCAGGCTGCACTTAAATTGGTGCTTTTTTCTTTGCCTTTTGGTCACGGTTTGGCAGGTGACTGGGAGGCTGATTCCCTTTCGATAAACGACTCAATCACCGATACCGGTACTGCGCCTGCTTGTGCACCCAGCAGTTCTCCGTCCGGTGTATATACCATAAAGCTGGGCGTGCCCACCCATCGATCCCCCGTCAATTGTTGATACATCTGGGCGACGGCTTGTGGTTCACCAATGAGGCTGGGGAAATTGACCTTATGCTTGTCAAGAAATTCCCGCGCATCGCCTTTTTTAGCGTCACCATCCAGGGAAACGCCCAGCATGCGGGCATCTTTGCTCCGATGTTGCTGATGAAACTTCACGTATTCATGAACTTCCCGGTTACATACCGCGCAATCAGATGCCCATATCATGACGACCAGCCAGTCACCTTTGCCGGTATACTCCTTGATAGTTTTCGAGTTGCCGTCGAAATCCGTTAGTTGGGAACCGGAGGCCGCCAAAGAGGGTAGCGTGACCAATGTTAGTAAAGCGATCAGCAACGTGCAGCTGATGCGCTGATGCATTCGTGGATCACTAAACTGTTTACTTATCATGGTTATGTCCGTTCGTTGCGTTGTATAGCTATCCTGAAGTGGCACTGCGTTGTAGGTGATGTTATTTGGACGTCTCCGTGACAGCAATGTTACAAACACCTGTGGCTAGCATTCAATGCGCGCCTCTTATGCTATACGAGTTGTTCTGCGAAATATCGTTCCAGAAATTCGTCAAAATTCAGTGGGTCGTTGGCCTCCATGTCAGCCTGGTCGGCCAGGGACTGTTCGGCGGCTTGCCGGAAAAAGCGCAGCTTTTGTTCACTGAGCGCAAGTGACTCGAAATAGGCAGCATGTTGTTTGGCGTAGCGCATGGCATAGGGAAAGAACGATTCATTGTTGTCCCGCATTTCTTTCAGTATGCGCGCGGAAGGCGTGAGATCCGGATCTTCCACGCGTCCGTAGTAATGTTTGAGCGCGGTGCGATAAGGACGGTCAAACTTGCCCTGGTCCAGTAATTCACAGACCCCGATCATGGCATTAAAAATTTCCGTTGCCCAGGTGCACAGCAATACCGGTTTGCCATTGCGCGACAGTTTTAATCCCGGCTCACGGCCATGATGTGCGGTGGTGCTTTGGTTGTGGTCGATTTCCTTTTGTTCATCGCAACTGACCACCGGGCTTTCCTGCAATAAACAAAACACCAGGAATACCTCCAGAAAGCGCAATTGAGATTCGCTAATGCCCAGGGGGTCAAATATATTAACGTCCAGCGACCTGAGTTCAACGTATTTTACACCCCGTTGTGCCAGCGCCACTGAAGGTTTTTCATGGATGCCGGTAATTTGTTTGGGCCGGATAGTGCTGTAATATTCGTTTTCGATTTGCAGGAGGTTGGCGTTCAATTGCCGGTAGCCGTCAGCATTTTTAACACCGATTTGCCGGTAAGCGGCGGACGGTGTTTCAATGGCATGTTTGAGACTTTGAATATACGAGCCGAGGCTATCGTAATTGGCTTTGATGCCGCTTTTGCCTTCCTTGTAATTCTGGTAGCCGATATCGCTAAGCCTTAATGAGGTTGCATAAGGATGGTGATAGGTAAATTCGTCAAAAGGTTCCAGGACTTTTTCGATGCCATCCATAAAACTTTTACATACGGCCGGTGAGGCACCAAACAAATAGGGTACTAACCAGCCGTAGCGCTGCAGGTTACGGATCATCTGGAAGTAGGATTCAGAAATGAATGACTGTGGTTCTGATGTGTTTTGTTCCAGTGATTGATATTGTGGCCAGAACGTTTCCGGCAGCGAATAGTTATAGTGCACGCCTGCAATAACCTGCATCATTTTGCCGTAGCGGTAACCTAAACCGCGCCGGTAAACCGTTTTCATGATTCCGGCATTGGAACTGCCGTATTCAGCGATGCGAATGCTGTCCTCACCGGTCAGCACGCATGGCATGCTGCTGCACCACAAAATTTCATCGTTGAGCTGCGTATAGACGAACTTCTGCGTGTCCTGCAGAAACTGCAAAGCTTCGACGGATGAATCAAAGGGTGGCGTAATGAGTTCCAGTAGTGCTTCGGAATAGTCCGTTGTGATATAGGGATTGGTTAGCGCCGAACCCAGTGATGCCGGGTGTGGAGTGTCGGCGATGGTGCCTTGTTCGCTGACGCGAAGACATTCTTTTTCGATACCAGTTTTGGCACCGTGAAACAATGTTTCGTCGTTCAGCGATTGCAGCTGCTTTAGTCTTTGCTCGAGTTTCTGGTACACGCTAATGTCCTGAATTATTATTCATCGTGAGGAACGTGTTCGCTGGAAGAAGTAAAGATCCAGGAAAAGGCGACACCGAATATGAAATAATTCTCGGTTTCCACCAGCGGGCTGTCAACAAATTCCGCATTGCTGAGGTTGTCATAGCGCGCGAAGAACCCCAGAAAATATTGTTTGGTATTGCGCGCCAGCGACATGGTCACGCGGCTGCCACTGTAACCGGATCCTGTACGATACACGTCTCTCTCGGGTGTGGCATATTGCGGAATCACTTCGTAAAAATAATTGTGGTAATCACTGCCCGCGGCAATGGGGCCAATACTGATGCTATAGCGCAGCAAGGAGCCCGGCCGGTGGATCCGGGTTTTATATTCAAGATAGGGAGAAAAGCTCCAGCCCTGATGGTCCATTATAGGGCTGCCCACTGAGAATACCAGCCGGTAAGGCGCTTTGAACCAGAGGGCTTGTCCGCGGCGTTCGTTCTCCCAAAGTTTGAATTCCAGCTCGGGCCCAATTTCGATCAACGGGTCAAGGCTTGGCATGCCGGCGCGCGCGCTGTCGTCTGATTCGGGAACCGGGATGTTGCCGGCCAGGCTGATATCCAGATTGACACGATCGCTTTGAAATAATTCACCACGAATTCCGTCCCGGTCCATTTTGAAAACATCACCCCGGTAAATGACGTAAGGAACGGGTAGATAAATATTCTCCACGGTTTTCGATCCGCGGTAATGCGGGGCGTTAAGTACGCCGGCACCCAAACCGAATTCCCATAACGGTAAATGATACGCCTGGCTCGGTGTGGTGACGCCCAACAGTAGTATAGATATGATGTAAAACGAAAAGCGCTTGGGGCGTGCTGGTGTATAACAGGTGTGTGCAGTGCGCATTGCGTTAATTTGTCGACGTTGAAATGCTTAGTTTAATGGTATTATGGCTTGTCGCAAACGTGTTAGAGCAATTTTGTCTGGAAAGGAAAAGGAAAACAACGATGAAAGGGGTGGTGCTGGATTTAAAATCCATTGATAACAGTGACATGGATTGGTCGCCGTTAAAAAATATTATGGCTAACTGGCAGTATTATGACATTACCCATGTAAACGATGTCGCTTCCCGCATTGGGAGCAGCGAAATAGTCGTGTCCAACAAGGTTCCGTTAACAGCCGCGCATTTTGCTCAACTGCCGAATCTGAAGCTGATTTGTGTTGCCGCCACCGGCACCAACAATGTCGATTTATCCGCGGCGCGTGAACGCCGTATTCGCGTTACCAACGTGACCGGTTATGCAACGCCATCCGTGGTGCAGCATGTGTTTGCGCTAATATTGTCGCTCACTACCCGGTTGAATCAATACCAAGGGGCTGTTCGGAAAAACCGGTGGCAGCGTAGTGAGGTGTTTTGTCTGCTGGATTATCCAATCCATGAGCTTGCCGGAAAAACCCTGGGTATTATCGGTTATGGTGAGTTGGGAAAAGCAGTCGCTCAACTGGGCGAAGCATTCGCCATGCAGGTGCTGGTCGCCGAACATAAAGGCAAACCTCCCCGTGATGGCAGGGATTCTTTGGAAAACGTATTGGCGCAATCCGATGTCATCAGTCTACATTGCCCGTTAAACCCGGATACGAAAAATCTCATTGGACATGACGAACTGGCAATAATGAAACCAGGCGCGCTGTTAATTAATGCCGCTCGTGGCGGTATTGTCGATGAAGTTGCACTGATAGAGGCATTGCGCCAACAACGCATCGGCGGCGCCGGTTTTGACGTGCTGACAGAAGAACCGCCGGTCACTGGTAATCCGTTGCTGGAAGCGGAGTTGCCCAATCTTATCGTGACGCCCCATATCGCCTGGGCCAGTGTGGAGTCGCGTCAGCGGGTGATTAATGAACTGGCATTGAACATCCAGGCGTTTCTGGATGGAAAACAGCGTAACGTCGTGGCTTAGGGTGTTTTAACGCAAAGACGCAATGGCGCAGAGATTTTAAAAATTTTGTTTTTTTGCGCTTTGGCGCCTTTGCGTTGAATAGGTTTTTATAAATGGCAATCAATGCTTGATGGGAATGCTGAACCAGAAGGTGGCGCCATGGTCGGGGTTGTTTTTTACGCCAATCTTGCCCTCATGTAGCTCAACAAATTGTTTGGACATGGACAGCCCGATGCCGCTACTGGTTTCATTGCCCGTGGGACGATTAGTGAGTTTGGCATATCGGGTAAACAGTTTTTTCATGTCGTCTTCCGTAAGACCGGGTCCGCCATCACACACCTCTGCGTAAACATAGTCCTCGTCGGCGTGGGTGCGCACCACGGTGGTGGTTTCCCGCGGGCTGAATTTCATGGCGTTACCAATGAGGTTGTCGAGCACTTGCGATAAGCGGAATTCATCGCCTTCGATGGCGGGTAAATTATCCGCCAACTCTTTTTTCAATCGGACGCCTTTTTTGCGGGCATAGCTTTCATTGGCCTGCAGCGATTTGTCGACAATGTCATTAAGGGTAATGCTCTTGATTTTCGGTTCCGGTGTGGCCGCCGAGGTTGATTCGGTGTTTAGAAAACCGGCAATCACTTTCTGCATGTTGTCGCCGGTGCGTGTCATAAGATCCATCAGCATCGGAAAATCTTCCGGAATGGGTTCACCGGGCTGGCAGCTGGATTTCATTTCCGCGGCAATGTCCATCATAACAATCAAGGGCTTTTTTAAATCATGGCTGGCAAAACGGACAAACTCGTCTTTTAACGTGGCCAGATCCTTTAGAGCCAGTTGGGTTTTAATGCGCGCCAGAGCCACCGGTATATTGAGTGGTTTGGTGAGATAATCGTTAGCCCCCAGTTGCAGCGAGGTCACTACACTTTGCTCCAGGTCATCGGCGGTGACCATAATGACAGGCAGACTGATCAAAGAGTGGTGTTTGCGGATTTCCTCCAGTACTTCCAGACCGTTCATCCCGGGCATAACAATGTCCAGCAACACCAGATCAAAGGCGGTGGTTTCGATGAGCTCCAGGGCTTTGTGACCGTTAGAGGCTGTCACAATGTTGTAGCCAGCCCGCTTGAACTGCAGGGTCATCAGTTGACGATTCATTTCGTTATCGTCCACGATGAGCAGGGTGTATTGTTTATCCGGGTTGGTCGTCGCGGAATCCATATTGGCTAGTGCTCGTCGCCCTTGGCTATAAGTCTCTGAAAGATATAATATTTTATCGTGCATTTTCCCTGTGGCCAGGTCAGTGACCTGGCCGGGTCTCCCGTGGAATATAACGGCAATGCGGTGATTTTTCTTGAATTTTCGGGGATAAGCATCATTGATCGGCGCCCAAAAAATGCTGCGATTGTTTCGTACACGCAAGCCTCAACCGAGCAATCGGACAGGCAATTTCCGTAAATTCGCAAGGGCGTTTTTCGGCGGCTATCTTGTTACACTAGCCGTGTCGTGAACACAGATCGGGTGCATTAGCCCGCGGGTGTTCAATTGAGGTAACAAAGGAACCAGCATTATGCAATTGACGGTATATATTGATGAAGTCACTAAAACACTTGATCTTCCCGATGACTTGCTGGAAGAAGGCAAGGAGTTTTTTGACAAGATGGACCGTGATATGGACGGCGGCTGGCAAATGAGCCGCACCTGGGTTGATAATCCCAGTCGCGCCGAGCGTTGTCAGATCGCGGCCAGCAAATTACTGGATGCAATCAGCGCCGAAAACGAGACATTGTTAATGCTCATGGCGGGTTATATCAAATCCCGGGCGCCGGAGATCGTGGGGGTGCGTATTGATACCGAAGGTGATATGACCGAGACGGAATTATTTACCGGCAACACGCCGGTACAACCCTGATCCCGTTCAAGCCAGTTCAGCGACGGATTGCAGGCAGTGATCCATGTCCCGGTGCGTCACCGGATATATCAGCGGCAGGCAACGGTGGAATTTCTGTTTTACCCTGTTGAAATGATGCATATCATTTTTGTGTACCAGCGCAATAAATGAGGCATCCGGGGCGCTTGCCTGCGCCGCTGCCAGCAGTGATTCAAAGTTACTGAGCTGTGAGCCGTAGGTGGGGGCATAAACAAATTCCGCAACAATCACGTCGGGGGTTAACTTTTTGATCAGTGATAACGCCTTGCGCAATGATCGGACTGCTGTGACCTGGTAGCCGTGTTGTTCATACAGTGCGGAGAAATCGGGACACCCCGCCAATTCATTGATACTCAATAACTGTTTTTGTTTTATCATGCTTCCGGTTATATAAGGTTATAAATTAAAAATAAAATACAACTAACAATAATCATATCGCGGTACGGACACTAAATAAATGAGGGAAACAACAACTATTTTACTCTTTGCCACGTTGTTCGTGGTATCCGGTTTCGCCGGTTTGATCTATGAATCCATCTGGTCTCATTACCTGAAATTGTACCTGGGCCATGCCGCATATGCCCAGACGCTGGTATTAGCCATTTTTATGGGAGGTATGGCGATCGGTGCCTGGTTCGCCAGTCTGGCGGGAAACCGTTGGAAAAACCTGCTGCTGGCGTATGCCGTGGTCGAAGCAATAGTCGGTGTGCTGGGGCTGTTTTTTCATGAAGCGTATGATGCCTTTTTGCAGTCTGCTTACACGACCATCCTGCCGTCTATTGAAACTGTTGCCGGCGTGCAGGCGTTTAAATGGACCTCGGCGGCGCTGTTGATCCTGCCGCAATCCATTTTGTTGGGTATGACTTTTCCGTTAATGACAGCGGGCATTATTCGCTGTGCGCCGCATTTTCACGGTAGAGTCATTGCCGCTTTTTATTTTGCTAACAGTATCGGCGCCTCAGTCGGTGTGCTGGTTAGTGGGTTTTTACTTATTGGCTGGTTTGGTTTGCCGGGCACGATTAAAACTGCCGCCGT
>JASFMT010000005.1:0-25356 GCA_050117455.1 Gammaproteobacteria bacterium
GCGGTATATTACCAACGGGTATGCTCAAGGAGTTGGGCATCACCATTGAAACCAAATACGGTACCGCCTGAAGTTACTTTCATTCCCCGCGTCCTGGTCGGACATAGCATTTTATCGCAGCGAACCCACAATTTTTTCTAAGATTTACCAACAGCTTGCGTGACCGATTCCTAACCGGCTGCCCGGCAAGCTTACCCGCCATTAATAATTGTTGAGTAATTTAATACATTAGCGAAACACTAAGTCTCTATTTTTAATAGTATTTTTCTTGACTTTCTATTAGTATTTACTAATATATTAATAGAAGGAGAGGTAATTTTCAGGGACTGAAACCGAATGCTGTCTACCATCAACCGAAGTATCCAAATGGAGGACAAGACAATGGGCGGTGGCATGGGAGGCGGTGGAATGGGCGGCTGCGGTGGCGGCACCATGGGCGGCGGAGGCTGCGGTGGTGGCACCATGGGCGGCGGTGGAGGCACCGGCGGCGGTATGGGCGGCGGTGGCATGGGTGGTGGCGGAGGTATGGGCGGCGGCGGCATGTAAGCCCAAACCCAGGACGCAACACCTGAAACTCCTTAAATAGCCATTCTAACGTCAAGCACAAATCACCTAAAGAAGATAACAGGGACGTGTCTTCTTTAGAGTCGTCCAGCATGGTTCCTCATAGGAATTATTCTTTCTACAATAACCCCCTAACCCCTTTCCGCCTGAATAAACGCCTCCTTGAAGCGCGCCTGCGTAGTCAGCCGAACAGTGGCGGGAGCATTCTATAAACTCGATCCAATACCCTGTTTGATCGACAACATGCTGACAATAAAAACTTCTTATTAATGTGTCACAAAAAATTCACTAACAATCCCCGCAAGACCGTCTACACTAAATCAGGTTAAGGTTGAATCTTGTGGTGCATCAGCAAAGACGTCTGCATAACGACGGCCCCCACCTGTCACTTCAGCTTAACTTTCAGTGACGACACTATGACGTCCGACATGGTTGCAACCGTGAAGGCCGCAGGGCGTCGCTATATAAGGATCGACAATTTTGACCCAGGCTTGCCGCCCAAAGCGCCCTGGCACGATGTAATACCTTTAGCGGTAAACGTAATAAATACCTCAAAGAACCATTGCATGACCGAACAGCGTCATTCCTTGTCCTGATATTATTACTGAAGGAGACCTTGCTATGCCAACGATACAATCAACGACAGCCGATAAAAGCAAAACAAAAGGAACCAGAACAGCCTCCGCGAAATCTCAAAAGACAACCAAAACCGCTGGAAAATTTGTCACCCCGGAACAACGTCAGCAAATGATTGCCGAGGCGGCATATTTTATCGCCGAACACCGCGGCTTCAGTGGCAATGATAGCGAGTCGGACTGGTTTTACGCGGAAAACCAGATCGATCAGATGTTAACGCACCAATAGTAAATCCCCTTTGAGCGCTGGCTTTGCTGACAATCCATTAAGGCCCGTCAACAACACGGGCCTTTTTATTTTCCCCCGGGGCTGGTAACGTTTCACTTTGCCGCATAACACAAATATGCCTTTTCCAAGATCAACGATTCATATTTTGGTCTGTATTGTATGCCTGTTGTTAGCGAATCACGACAATCCCGGACATTGATCAATCGCAACGGCCGCCTGGATCTGATTTCCGGATTGATTTCTCACGACGAGGCAAACCGGCTGTTCGCTGTCCTGCAATCGAAACTCGCCTGGTCGGAGGAACACATAAAGGTATATGGCAAGTTCCACAAGGTCCCGCGGCTGGTGTGCTGGTACGGTGACAACAATGTGAATTACCGGTATTCCGGCGTCGACCATCAGGCGCTGCCATGGCCCCCTGCCCTTCAGGCACTTCGCCAACGCGTGCAACAGGTCACTGGAGAGAAATTTAACAGCGTACTGGGTAACCTCTACCGCAATGGACAGGATTCCATGGGTTGGCATGCGGACAATGAGAAAGAGTTGGGGGATAGCCCTTTTATTGCATCCATCAGCCTGGGTGAAGAACGCATTTTCAAGGTGAGGCATAAAGACGGCGAAACCATAAAACTGGCCCTGCCCCATGGCAGCCTGTTAACCATGTCAGGCGCCTTTCAGCAGTACTGGCAGCATTGTATTCCAAAAACCTCGCGCCCCAGGGCTGCCCGTATAAATCTGACGTTCCGCAATATTGTGGGTAAATAAATAAAAGTACGGCTAGGACGCTACTTTGGCTTTTCGTTTTTCCACTTCCATGAAAACCCGTTTGACGTTCGGAAATGTTTGCTTAATGGTCTTGTCCATTTTTTCAATACTGCTTTCAATATCGTTGGCGGTGGCGCTATCGTGGAAATCAATACTGATATTGGCCAGAATAAATTCCGGGCCCATATGCATGGTCAGCACTTCGTTAAGATGCTCAACGTGTTCGCTGCTGTTGACGATATCGCGGATACCCTGAACCACGGATTTCCTGGCGCTCTCACCGATCAGCAAGCCCTTGGTTTCCACCGCCAGCCATATGGCGGTTAATCCCAGCAACAGGCCGATGGCAACGGAGGCCGCGGCATCAAATACCGGATTGCCCGTAATATCCCCTAACAGTACGCCAACAAACGCCATCATCAATCCCAGCATGGCGGCCGAGTCTTCAAACAGCACAACGAACAAGGTAGGGTCTTTACCCTTTTGTACCGCCTCGATATACCCTATAGGGCCTTTAACGCTGGAAAATTCGCGGAATGCAAAGTACCAGGCAGCGCCTTCGAACACCATTGCCAATGCCAGCACAATATAGTTGATCGTCGCATCACCCAGCGGTTCGGGTTCCAGCAAGCGGTGAATACCTTCATACATGGAAATACCCGCACCCAGTGCAAAAACCAAAATTGCAACGACAAAAGACCAGAAGTAGATTTCCTTGCCGTAACCGAACGGAAATTCTTTATCCGGTGGTCGCTTGGCACGATGCAAACCATATAACAACAAACCCTGGTTGCCCGTATCCACCAGCGAATGGATCCCTTCGGAAAGCATGGCGGAACTGCCACTAATAGCTGCCGCAATAAATTTAGTAATAGCTATTAAGGTGTTGCCGGCCAGGGCGGCGTAAATGACTTTCTTAGATGAACCTGCCATAACGAATTCAGTTTGTTATTTTGATTTGTTATTGGATTTCGGCGGCGCAAAAAACTAATGATTATGTTGCCGCCACAACTGGAATGTCTCGTATTCCAGATAGTCCTTACTCAGGATATATTCCAGCACGCCGTTGAGCCGGTAAAAACGGATTACTGAATCGATTCGCAATATTTCTTTACCCTGCTCGTCAAAAAAGATAATCGTTGGCGAATAATACAGGCCCAGTTTATCCGCCCATTGCTGCGCTGTCATTTTATCACCCGACGGCGTAACAACAGCCGTCTTCGATTTGCGATCCAGTTGCACCACGTCCATTCGCATAAACTTGGCCACAATGTCCTTGTTTTTCAACGGTCCGGCATGAAGAACGTTACAGGAATGGCAGGTAGGTTCCTCGAAAAAAACCGCCAACGGTGCCTTGGCCGCCTTTTTCGACCTGTCCAGCATATAGGGAGGTTTACTGAAAATTTTATGGTCGTTAAGCTCCGATTCCTCGAATGCCGTAACGGTTTCGCCGCGCGCAAAAAATACCTTCAGCGGCTCGTATAAGTAATGCTTATCCGCGACAAATTCAAGAATCGCCCGAAATTGATAGGGTGGATGATAACCGGTCAGCCGTAATACTTCCCGGCCGTAAACATCCACAAACAGGAACGACGGCGTAAAGTTGGTGCGCAATTTGGCAGCGTACTCTTTCTCCGAGGAATAAACCTTGCCATTATAGTCAATCACCTGGCGGTCACCGCGAACGTCTATGGCAACAACGTCGAAATGCTCCTCGGTGTAAGCGACAACCCCCGGATTTTCCCAGTTTTTCTTCAGATGCACTTTGCAATAGGGGCAATCCTTCCTGCCGAAATACAGAATAATCCCCCATTTGCCCGCTTCTCTGGCATCCTCAAGATCGGTTTTCAGTTCGAGGAAACTCAGCTTGAACCATTCCGGCAGCACCAGGTCCTGTTCCAATGGCTGGTCATCGAATTCAATAAACTCCGCCGCGGAATCAGCAATCGCGGGACGACCCTGGCCCAATGCCAAAATACCTACCAGGCATAAACCGAAAATGCCTGAAAAAAACTGAAATCTGCTCGTAGATTCAACCATCAAATGAACGCTAAACCGGGATTTTCCTTTTGAAAATCAATTATATAATAAAGCCTCGGCAGGCAGCATGAAAGCCATAATCTGCGCCGCGTCAATCGCAGCCGCCCGATGCATCAGGTCAGCGCGGTTCCATAACCTTTTATTATCATTGATTTTTCGGTAAATTTCGACTCGATTGTACACTTAAGAAATGACATACCTTGTCGATATCAGTATCGTATAAACCGTTGTATTTGGAATTAAACAGGTTAGCAACGAAAAGTACAATTACACTCTATATTAACGGATATAACCAGCGAGAATTGAAATGATCAGGAAATTAGCCCTATTAGCCTTCGTCGCTTTGATCGTCTCCAACGTGGCAGTTGCCGACAACCTGGCCAAAGACAAAAAGCGCCTCGAAAATCTCCAGGTAGAACTGGAACAGAAAAAAGAAGCACTGGACAAACAAAAAGATGCCGTCAAGGCCATGGAAAAGAAACTGGAATGTCGATATAACCTGCTGCAATCCTACAACAAGTGCGAGGAAAAGCATAAAAAAGGTTCAGAAGATTATCTCAATTGCATGCAAAAGGCTAAATCGAAAAACGGCCCCTGCGAAGATAACGCGTGACAAACTGCCCGGGATGAATCGTACGGTAGAAAGAGGATCAACGAGCAACCGACTCAGCCTGCGAAACCAACATGGCTTTTTCTCTGAAACAAATCTTCCCCTTCTTCAATCCCGGATCGGAACAAATTTCTGAGGTTGATTTTCGCAATAGCGTAAAAATCCAGGAACTATTTAATATAATGCAGCAGGAACGCACTATCATTTCGATACGCTTTCCTGAAACGGAAAAAGACTACACCAGCTGCATTGTACAACTGGATGACGATGGCACCCGGTTTACGCTCGATGAAATCCTGCCCGAAGAAGGTAACAAAATTTTCCGGGAAAAACGCAGCATCATTGCATCCTCCTCCGTCCATGGCGCACAGATTTCCTTCAGTTCGCAATTAATTTCCGACAAGCCTTCCCAACAATTTCACAGCTACTGGTGTTCCATCCCCGATTCCATTAGTTTTGTGCAACGCCGTGGTGATTACCGGCTACTGGTACCGAACGTACACCGATACGAGGTCACAGCCGAACACGAACCGTCTCACCAGCTGTTGAAAGGTTATGTCGTCGATATATCGGCACAGGGAATCGGCATTGCATTTAAAGCATCACATATCGTCAAACCCGGTGACAGATTGATTCATTGCCAAATGGCAATGTCCGATACCCAGAAGATTAAATTCACGGTGGGAGTCTGCCATATCGAATCAACGTCGCCCGATACCATTGTCGTAGGCGGTTCAATAATGGATATCAATTCTGAATCAAGGGATTTGCTGAATCGGCTTACCCGGCAACTGGAACGCAACGCGACCCGAAACTAACAACGACGACGCACGGCGTATGAACTCTACTGCATGGAAGCTTCTTCCAGACGTAAAAATAAAAAGTAGGCATTCATACGGTTAGCCATAAACGCCGGTAAATCTTCGTACTTCGTCCAATCCGTTTGCTGGTACGCATTGTCAAATGTCATCAAATTGTCCACGGCTTCACCCATGGTCTTATAAAGATATTCAAGGTACTCGCGGGTAAATGCCGTCGCGCGTTGCGGATGGGTCGACATCGAACCGTGCCCCGGAACCACTGCCTTGAGCCCCGACGTATCCAGTTGCTTGAGCCGCTGTAACCAGTTATCCGGATCCGAACCCGCGACAAAGGGGATCCGCCCATCGAATATCAGGTCACCGGAAAACAGGATATTGTCCGGTTTAACGCGCATCATCAAGTCACCTTCGGAATGAGTCGAGCCTAACACCAACAGTTCAAGCGTAATGTTACCCATGTGGATAACCGTATCCTCCTCAATGAACCGGTCCGGTTTCACGATATAGGTTTCTTCATTCACCCAGGGAAACAGCGATTCGCGACGCTGTTTTAATCGCCCTTCCGCGGCATCGGACGCCAGGTATTTTTTAGCGCCGGCGGGCGCAATAATTTCCGCGCCCCGCTCCCTGAATACCTGCAAACCATAAATGTGATCTGCATGGTAATGGCTAGCAACCACTTTCACTACCGGCTGATCGGTCAATGTCCGTATTTTGGTGAGTAACTTATAGGCCAACGACGGCGTACCCAAAGCATCGAATACCACGACACCCTCGTTGGTAATCACCACGCCCGCGTTGGACATAAATCCCTGGTTATCGGTTGGCGTGCCCGGTGGACCTTCCACGTAATAGGTATGCTCGGAGACTTGTTTTAGATCCATCGCCACGGCGGTGGATTCAATGTCCTCCGGCCATTGAATACTTGCTTCACCGGACTGCGTTGTTTCCTGACGGGTTGCCAGCTGGTCGCTGGGAGAAGCAATCGCCGAACTGGATTCAGGTTCCGGAGTGGGCTTGCAGGCAATCAACAGCACCATGCACTGCATTGCTAAAACATAATGGATCGCGGAAGACAGGAATTTCATCATATTGCACTACTATTTCGCTTGGCCCGGAAAAACTGCGTTAGCAGTGCACCGCATTCATCAGCCAACAACCCGCCTTCTACGGCGACGTGATGGTTTATGGCCTTATTGGCAAAAATGTCGATAATACTGCCCGCCGCCCCGGCTTTGGGATCGGATGCGCCGTAAACCACCCGCGCGACGCGGGCGTGAATAATGGCGCCGGCGCACATAACACACGGTTCCAGCGTGACATACAAGGTAGTATCCAGTAAACGGTAATTTGCCAGATTTTCGCCCGCCTGCCGCAGAGCGACCATTTCCGCATGGGCAGATGGATCGTGTTGTCCGATGGGCTGGTTCCAGCCTTCGCCAATGACTTTATCGTCCTTAACAATAACCGCCCCGACAGGGACTTCGTCCTGGTCCTGCCCCCGCCTCGCCAGTTCCATGGCGTAGCGCATCCAGTGGAGATCTTTGTCAGACATGAATTATTCGTTCAGGATAACTATTCCCACTCAATGGTAGCCGGTGGTTTACTGGATATATCATAGGTCACCCGCGATACGCCTTTCACTTCGTTGATTATGCGCCGTGATACGGTTTCCAGAAATGCAAAAGGTAACTGTGCGGCATGTGCCGTCATAAAGTCCACCGTTTCCACCGCCCGCAACGCGATGACGTATTCATAGCGGCGGCCATCGCCGGTAACGCCTACGGACCGCACCGGCAAAAACACCGCAAATGCCTGATTTACCTTATGGTAGAGATCGGCTTTTCGTAATTCGTCGATATAAATATGGTCCGCCTCGCGCAATATGTCCGCGTACTCCTTGCGAACCTCGCCCAGTATGCGCACCCCGAGACCCGGTCCCGGAAACGGATGACGATGCACCAGTTCATGGGGCAAGCCCAGTTCCTCACCAACCTTGCGCACTTCATCCTTAAACAGTTCCCGCAAAGGTTCCACCAGTTGCAGTTTCATATCTTTTGGCAAACCACCCACATTATGGTGAGACTTGATGACGTGGGCTTTGCCGGTACTTGATCCTGCCGACTCGATGACATCGGGATAAATGGTGCCCTGCGCCAGATACTGCGCGTTTTTAAACTTTGCCGCTTCTTCTTCGAATACGTTGATAAACAGGTTACCGATTATTTTGCGCTTTTGCTCCGGGTCACTGACCCCGTCAAGGGCGGTAAGAAAACGTTGTTCCGCATTGACGCGGATGACCTTGACACCCATGTGCTGGGCAAAGGTGGCCATCACTTCATCACCTTCGTGCAGCCGCAGCAACCCGTTGTCAACGAACACACAGGTTAACTGTTCCCCGATGGCTTTGTGTAACAATGCGGCGACGACGGATGAATCCACGCCACCGGACAAGCCCAGGATAACCTCACCATTGCCCACTTGTTCGCGAACCTTTGCAACGCTGTCATCCACAATACTGGTGGCCTTCCACAACGTATCGCAACCGCATATGTCACACACAAAGCGTTGCAGGATACGTTTGCCCTGTAGGGTATGGGTAACCTCCGGGTGAAACTGAACCCCATAATAAAGACGTTGCTCATCCGCCATGCCCGCCAGCGGACAATTGTCGCTACTGGCAATCTTAACGAAACCCGGCGGCAACTCATCCACGCGATCGCCATGGCTCATCCATACATCCAGTAAACCGAAACCTTCCGGACTGACTTCGTCCTCGATTTTGGTCAGCAGCTGCGAATGATTATGGGCGCGCACCCTGGCATAACCAAATTCGGCATGGCCTTCACCCACGACCTTGCCGCCCAGTTGCGCGGCCATGGTCTGCATGCCATAACAAATCCCCAGTAACGGGACGTTCAGATCAAACACCACGTCAGCCGCTCGCGGCGGATCAAACACATTTACCGACTTGGGGCCGCCCGACAGGATAATGCCTTTGGGTTGAAAAGCACGAATGGCTTCCGGGTCGGCATCGTAAGCATAAATCTCACAGTAAACGCCAATCTCCCGAACACGCCGCGCAATCAATTGCGTGTATTGGGAACCAAAATCGAGGATTAAAATTCGATCGGCATGTATATCAGTAGCAGCGTTCAAGTATCATTCCTCAACAATAACATTAGTTTTAACGCAAAGATGCGAAGACGCAGAGATTCAGAATATCTCCAAATCCATTTAAACTTAGCGTTACTGCGCCTTTGCGTTGCATTTTAACAGCCCGAATTAACGCGGCATTTCTCGGATAATGAAAAAAATAGCAGCTTGAAAAAGCTGCTAACTGGACAATCTTGCGAATTGTAATCATTGTCTACGGCGAGGCTGGTTATCCCTGATAGCTCATACCTGGTAATTCGGCGCCTCTTTGGTGATCTGCACATCGTGCACATGGCTTTCGCTCATGCCCGCCGCGGTGACGCGAATAAACTGGGGCTTGGTCCGCATATCGTCAATAGTGGCACAACCGGTATAGCCCATACTGGAACGCAACCCACCCAGTAATTGATGGATCACCGGCTGCAACGGCCCCTTAAACGGCACCCGCCCTTCGATACCTTCGGGTACTAACTTCTCCTTGTTGCTGCTTTCCTGAAAATAACGGTCACTGGAACCGTGCTGCCCGGACATGGCACCTAACGAACCCATGCCGCGATAAGATTTATAGGACCGCCCCTGGAATAATTCCACTTCACCGGGAGCTTCCTCGGTACCGGCAAACATGCTGCCCAGCATCACGCAGAACCCGCCCGCCACGATGGCTTTGGCGATATCACCGGAATATCGAATACCGCCGTCGGCGATAATGGGAATACCATCGTTTTTCAATTCTTCCGCGACATTCGTGATCGCGGTAATCTGTGGTACCCCCACACCGGCAATGATCCGCGTGGTGCAAATGGAACCGGGACCTATACCTACCTTAACCGCGTCGGCACCCGCTTCCACCAGCGCGCGGGCGGCAGCGGCGGTGGCAATGTTGCCGCCGATTACATCCACATCCGGAAAGTGTTTCTTTACCCAGGCAACGCGATCCAGGACACCTTTGGAATGACCGTGCGCGGTATCCACCACGATCACATCAACACCTGCGTTCACTAATGCTTCGACGCGTTCATCGGTGCCTTCGCCAACACCTACCGCGGCACCCACCCGCAAACGCCCCTGCTCATCTTTAGACGCGTTGGGGAATTCCGTGGCTTTTTGAATATCCTTGACTGTCACCAAACCCCGCAGCTGGAACTTGTCATCCACCACCAGCAATTTTTCGATCCGATGCTCGTGCAATAACTTCAGGATTTCTTCTTTCTCGGCACCTTCTTTCACCGTTACCAGTTTTTCCTTGGGCGTCATCACGTCGGACACCGGGCTGCCGTAGCGGGTTTCGAAGCGCAAATCACGGCCGGTGACGATTCCCACCAACTCCGCACCCGCCACCACCGGCACGCCGGAAATGTTGCGGGCACGCGTCAGCTCCAGTACTTCCTGGATACTGGTCTCGGGAGTCACGGTGATGGGTTCTTTAATGACGCCACTTTCGAATTTTTTCACCGCCCGTACCTGGTAGGCCTGCGTTTCCGGGGTCATATTTTTGTGAATGACGCCCAGCCCACCCTCCTGGGCCATGCTGATAGCCAGTCGGGCTTCGGTGACAGTGTCCATGGCCGCGGACACCATGGGTATATTCAATTCAATATTTCGCGTGATACGGGTGCGCAGGCTGACATCCTTGGGTAAAACCGTAGACAGGGCCGGTAGCAACAGTACGTCATCGAACGTGAGCGCTTCTTGAACAATTCGCATAGTGGGAATCCCTGCTGGGGTGTAATTTCGATGTGCGGCATTATAAAGATTGACGTTCCCGGGGTAAACCTGTAGGTTTATTGGGACGCTAACTATGGATTATTAAAGCTATTTGGTCTACATTTCCTGATAATAAATTTCCAATTTGATCTATAGCTTTTCCCACAATTACTAAATACATCAGCGGAGGAGAATTGATGAAGAAATTAGCTATTGCGATAACGACCCTCTTTATTCTCAGCGGTTGCAGCCTGTTCGGCGGCGGCGACGGGGGCAGCATGGATTCATCCGGCGGCGGCAGCCCGGAAGTCCAGGCCATGATCAAGGAAGCTGAAGCTGCCATCGAAAAAGCCCGCAAAGCGGATGGCGAATGGCGCGATTCAGTCAAAAAATACCTGAAAAAAGCCAAGGCCGCTGCAGCCAAGGGTGACAATGATAAAGCCATGAAACTGGCCAAACAGGCCAAATTCGAGGGCGAAATGGGCTACCAGCAAGCCGTTGATCAAAAGAATGCCGGCCCCTGGTTGTTCTAAGGAAGCAATTGCCTGCAATAACCACGACTCATTAATCACCAAAAAAGCAGGGAGCATCCGCGACCTGCTTTTTTTTTGGGCGCCATCCACAGAATTGATTTCAACCACTATTCGTTATGCACCCCAAAACCGGAACAATGGACGCTGATAACGATATTTCTTACCGTGATATCTATAGCGTATCCGAGTTAAATCATGAAGTGCGCCTGCTCATTGAAGACCGCTTTCCATCGGTGTGGGTACAGGGGGAAATATCCAATCTTGCCCGCCCGGCGTCCGGGCACCTTTACTTCAGCCTGAAGGATGAAAGCGCCCAGGTTCGATGCGCCATGTTCCGCAATAGTAACCGGTTACTCAAATTCCGGCCCCAGGAGGGTATGCAGGTGCTGGTGCGCGGGGGCGTTGGCCTCTATGAAACCCGTGGCGATTTTCAACTGATTGTAAATTATATGGAGGAAGCCGGTGAAGGCATCCTGCGCCGCAAGTTTGAACAACTGAAAGCCTCCCTGGCGCAGGAAGGACTGTTCGATGCGGAACACAAACAAGCGGTCCCGCCCTTCCCCACCCGGGTGGGCGTGTTAACCTCACCGTCGGGCGCCGCGATTCGGGATGTACTTAGCGTATTTCAACGCCGGGCCCCGGAAATTCCCATACTCATCTACCCGATTCCGGTACAGGGCGATGATGCACCGCCACAGATTGTGCGCATGCTGCAAAAGGCCTGCCGCCGCCAGGACTGTGACGTGTTGCTGATTACCCGCGGTGGCGGTTCCCTGGAAGACTTATGGGCGTTTAATGACGAAGGGGTGGCCCGCGCTATTTTTGACTGCAATATCCCCATCGTTTGCGGCGTCGGCCATGAAATCGATTTTACCATTGCGGATTTTGTCGCCGATGTGCGGGCACCGACCCCATCGGCCGCGGCGGAACTGATCAGCCCGGACCGAAACGAGTGGCTCGTCCATATCAAGCGCACCGAAACCCGCCTGTTGCAGCTCATCACCCAGGCCATTACGTTAAAACAGCAAAAGCTGCAATGGCTGGGCAAACGCATTCAGCATCCCCGGCAAAAAATGCACTACCTCGCACAGCGCCTGGACGAAATTGAACAACGGTTTATTCACATCCAGAAGATTCATCACCAGACATCGACCGCTAGATTAGCGGCGGCGACCACGCGTTTGCACCACCAGAACCCACGACATCGGGTGGAAAAACTGGTGATGGCGCAGCAGGCTTTGACAGGCCGGTTGACCAACGCCCTGCAAAAGAAGCTACAAATGGCGCAGCACCAGGTTAGCAGCTTATCGCGTGCCCTCGAAGCGGTCAGTCCGCTGGCCACCTTGAACCGGGGTTATGCCATTGTGAAAAAACGCGACGATGGATCCATCGTCCGGGACGCCTCAAAGCTCAACAAGGGAGACCAGTTGGTCACACGTTTACAGCACGGCAGCGCCATATCCACGGTCGATGAAACCGCTGACTAGGAGATCCTGGCAAATTTCCTGCAACCTGATGCAACCAAATCACAGCCTGAATAGTCTCAAACCATGATGAAAAAAGCCTATACCACTATCCTGTTACTCCTTGTTTTGTCAGCACCGATGGGCACTGCCCTCGCCGTCGACATCCCCAAAGCCAATCCCGTGCCCGGCGGAATCGCCATCGTACCATTGGGCGTGGAATCGGCTACCGCACCTGCTGTCACCTACAACGACAAACGGGTGATGGTCGCCCCGGACCCGGACAAGCCCAATCACTGGCTGGCCATCACCGGCATACCGCTCACCGCGGAAAAAGGCCGGCATCAGCTTACTGTCAAAAGCAATCCGAAAACCGTAACAGTGAACTTTGATGTTAAACATAAAAAATACAAGGCCCAGTACATCACCTTAAAAAACAAGCGCAAGGTCAATCCCTATAAAGATGACATGAAGCGTATCAAGAAAGAGAAAAAGGAAATTCAGGCGTCACTTCGCCACTGGTCCGACGCGCAAAGCTTGAACACCGATTTTGTACTGCCGGTAACAGGCCGCTTAAGCAGTCCGTTCGGATTACGGCGTTTTTTCAACAAACAACCGCGCAAACCTCACAGCGGCATCGATATCGCGGCGCCGGCGGGAACAACCATTGTTTCCCCGGCAGACGGCACCATCGTGACCACCGGCGATTATTTTTTCAATGGCAATACAGTGTTCATTGATCATGGCCAGGGGCTGATAACCATGTACTGTCATATGTCAAAAATTGATGTTAAACCGGGTCAAACGGTTAAACAGGGGGAACGTATTGGCGCTATCGGACAAACAGGACGAGTGACCGGCCCCCATTTGCATTGGGGTGTCAGTCTCAACGATGCCCGCGTGGATCCCGGCCTGTTTTTCGATAACCTGGAAAAAATGGTAAAAAGGAAGTAACCCGCTACAAAAATCGCTTACGTAGTTCATCACACCTTTAAAATCCGCTTGCGCACATCACCCGCAGCCGGTATTTTTACGCGTCGACTAACGCTACTAACAACTAAAACGAGTACCCATACGTTCTGTCCATGAGAAAACTTGCCGAGAAGATCGTCAAACAAAAACTGTTTGAACATTTTATTATTGCCCTGATTTTAATTAACGCAGTGATACTGGGCATGGAAACCTCGCCCAGCCTGGTTACCCAGTACGGTGATTACCTGTTAATGGCCAATAACATCATTCTTGGTGTGTTTATCATAGAAGCCATTCTCAAAATCACCGCTGTTGCGCCGCGCTTTAAACTCTATTTCGGTAATGGCTGGAACCTGTTTGACTTTAGCGTGGTGGTATTGTCATTGATTCCGACCACAGGCGAGTTTGCCATGATCGCGCGCCTGGCGCGGTTGTTACGAGTGGCCCGCCTGATCTCCACGATCCCGGAACTGCGCATTATCGTCAGCACCCTGGTGCGATCCATTCCCAGTATGGGCCATGTCCTTTTGCTGATGAGCATTATTTTTTACATCTATGGCGTGGCCGGTTACCACCTGTTTCATGAGCACGATCCGACACATTGGAATACGCTGGGCTTGTCACTGCTGACCCTGTTCCGCGTGGTGACCCTGGAAGACTGGACGGATGTGATGTACAAGGCCATGGAACTGTACCCGATGGCCTGGATGTACTTTGTCAGTTTCGTGGTGGTGGGAACGTTTGTGGTGATCAACCTGTTTATCGCGGTGGTCATCAATAACCTGGAAGAAGCTAAACACGAACAACTGGAACAGCTGGAACAACCCACGACCCGCGACGAAATTCTCAGGGAGTTAAAACAAACCCAGGATATGCTGGCAAAACTGCAAAACAAGCTGGCAAAGATGTAGCTGTAAAGTGAAAAACTAGCTTATGTTGCGATTATTGCGTGGCACCGAATTGCTGCGCCCGTTGCCAACGCCGGTTGGCCTCCTCCTGGTCGCCGCTAACCGGCCAGTTTGTGCAATGGCGTTCAATGAGATCCGCCAGCGCCTGGATATGATCGGGCCGGTCATTGAGCGCCGGAATATAATGATAGGTCTTGCCTCCTGCCTCCAGAAACGCGTGGCGGTTTTCCTGATCGATTTCTTCCAGCGTTTCCAGGCAATCGGCGGAAAAACCCGGGCATATCACATCCACGCTTTCGAGCCCTTCCTTACCCATCTTGCGTAGCGTATCGATGGTGTAGGGTTGTAACCATTCTTCCCGGCCGAAGATAGACTGAAATGTCACCTGCCATTGGCCATCTTCCAGTTGCAGTTTTTCCGCTACCAGCCGCGCGGTTTTTTGACACTGGCAATGGTAAGGATCGCCAGTCATTAAAAACCGTTTCGGTGTACCGTGAAAGGAAAATAACAATTTCCGCGGTTTGTCATGCTGAGACCATGCATCTTCAATGGAACTGGCCAGTGCAGCGATGTAATCCGGGTTATCGTGGTATTGGTTAATAAAACGCAGTTCCGGTACCCAGCGCCAGGATTTAACGCTTTGGGCGATGGCATCAAAGGTCGATGCGGTCGTACTGGAAGAATATTGCGGATACAGGGGCAATACCAGTAATTGCTGTACATTGGCCTGTCTGAGTTTCTCCAGCGCCGAGGCAATGGAAGGATTGCCATATCGCATTCCCAGCTCAACGACAAAGGTCTGCTGTAAATGATGTTTGAGTTGCGTGCGCAGCGCTTCCAGTTGCTTTTTGGAAATGGCTAACAACGGTGCACCTTCCTGAGGATCCCACACCTTCTTATAGGCGCTGGCGGATTTTGCTGGCCTAATGAGCAGAATTACCTGTAAAATAAACCACCACAGCGCACGGGGCATATCCACGATACGCGGATCCCATAAAAACTCTTTTAAATACCGGCGCAGCGCTGGTGCGGTAGGTTCATCCGGTGTTCCCAGATTGGTTATTAATATCCCCAATACCGGTTGTTGATCGTGCCTGAACTCTGGGCTGTTTTGCGGTCTATTCATCGGGCGGTCTATTAAATTAAGATCGTATTAGCAAAGTATCGTTTACAGATCTATTGATTGACAGATCTGTGGATCAATTTACGGCGTTGTATTTTACCGAAATTATCAGGTGTCCAGTATAACGGCAATACCAACCAAAATCGAAAGGAAATATTCAGCCAGCCTTAAGACAGGCTTCTGTAAGATCAAAAAATATGTTATCGGATCAAAATAGAATAAAGAGCCTCTCAAGGTCGCCCCTGCCTGTTGCCGTATTACTGATAATATTATTGGCAATCGCAACCGTTGTCGCGGTCAACTCAACAGCCGAATCCAGCCCGATACCCGAAGCGTTGCGCGATGTACTGGTTGACAAACCTGTTACATTACCCTCGTTTCACCTGACGGACCAACAGGGCAACCCTCTGGACCCGTCACGATTTAAAAATGCCTGGACATTCCTGTTTTTTGGCTACACCCATTGCCCCGATGTATGCCCCACAACGTTGACGGAACTTGATAACGCCGCCGGCCCGCTGAAAAGTGCGAACAAGACTGGCAATAAGATACAGTATGTTTTTATCAGCGTGGACCCCGATCGCGATACGCCGAAGTCCATAGGCGATTATGTCAGTTATTTTGAGTCGGATTTCATTGCCGCCACGGGCAGCAAAAAACAATTAACGCAACTGGCAACGCCATTACATATTAAATTCAAACGAGGCATTGGCACGGACACCGACTATATCGTTAATCACAGCAGCGCCATGCTGTTGATTGACCCGCAAGCGCGCTATTATGCGCGATTACGCGCGCCCCACTACGCCGAGGAAATTGTTAACAAGTTTAAACAAATTATCAACTACCGAGAGACCCTGTAAAATGATGTTACCTCACAGATTCGCCCAACTGATTGTTTCCGCCAGCCTGTTACTTGTTAGCATTACTGCCGCCGCCCACACCAGTGGCGGCATCGTCGTTAATGATGCCTGGGTGCGTGAAGCGCCGCCTGTGGCCAAAGTATTGGCCGCTTACCTGACTATCGAAAATCATACCGACAAGGACAAAGTGCTCACTGCGGTTTCGTCATCGAGCTTCGATAAAATTGAAATCCATAAAAGCATGCAAAAAGGTGGTATGGCCACGATGGAACAGCAAAAACAGTTAACTGTTCCTGCGCAAGGCAAAGTGGCACTGGAACCCGGCAGCTTTCACTTAATGTTATTCACACCGGCAAAAACATTGAAAGCCGGTGACAAGGTTGACTTTACGCTAAAGTTCCAAAACGGCAGCACCATGACGATCACCGCCCCGGTCAAGAAAGCCACCGGCGGACATCACCATGATCACGGTCACGATGCGCATAGCTCCGAGGGTAACGGCCATGATATGCATAAAGATATGGAAGACACCCATCATAATCACTAAATGACTTTCAATATTTTCCAGTGAAACATCAAAAACACCGACATGGCGTGCATCACAGCCTGATGGACCAGGTAAAAGCCTGGCCACAATATGCCCTGCCCCACTACGCGTTAACCGACCTGATGTACCTGTTAACCCGCAGCAAGATGCGCTGGTGGAAAAACAGCTTTATTCGCTGGTTTGCCCACCAATATAAGGTGGATATGTCGCTGGCGGTTAATGAAACATTGACCGATTACGAGCATTTCAACGCGTTTTTCACCCGCCCGTTAAAACCGGAAGTTCGTCCCATTTGTGAAACGGCGGACAGTGTTGCCTGCCCGGTGGATGGCATTGTCAGCCAGTGCGGCGATATTGTTGAAGAGGCAATATTCCAGGCCAAGGGCCACGACTTTACACTATCTACGTTATTGGGCAACGAAACACAGTGGGTGAATCGGTTTCGCGACGGCAACTACATTACCATGTACCTGTCACCGCGGGATTATCATCGCATTCACATGCCTGTCGATGGGACATTGCAGCAAATGACTTACGTGCCAGGCCGCCTGTTCAGCGTCAGTCCCGCCACCACCCGCACTATACCCAATCTGTTCGCCCGGAACGAACGGGTCTGCTGTTTTTTCGATACCGCTTTGGGACCCATGGCAATGGTGCTGGTAGGCGCGTTGTTTGTGGGAAGCATGGAAACAGTCTGGCATGGCATGGTGACCCCGCCCCACGGTAAACATTTGTCACACTGGTATTATACCGGTGAAGATAAAAGCCGGATCGCGCTCGGCAAAGGTGAGGAAATGGGCCGCTTCAATATGGGGTCCACGGTCATATTACTGATGGGTAAAAACACCGTGCAATGGGACGCAAATACACACAGTGGCAACCAGGTCCAAATGGGTATGCAAATCGCCACGGCAATCCCATAGTCTGCCACCATGGGATACGAAACTGTTTTGATTGTCAGATTTTTAGACTGGCAACTTCAGGCACGCTATAACGCTACACGGGTTAACAACGTGTGTTTGACAGAGATGGTCATGAATAGTATCAACGTCGTAGTTCACTTCATGGATAGGAGGACGTGAGGTACTGCTACCAGTTAACGAGGCGTTAGTGCGTCTGGTCCGACTGCTTGTAACTCATGATTTCCTGCAACGACCGAAAGACGCTGGTATCGAATTCGTGAAACTTCAATCCCACGCCTTCGTCGGTGACGCGTACGATACGTGCCGGCAGACTGTGCTTGATCGGTGTCTGTCCTGACAACAAATGTACCACCAGTTCGATGTTGTCTTCCGGTGTCATGGCAGCAGTTTCATTCATGTCGAGAAACGCACCGCCCAGGCCAACATCTCTGGATTGACAGGTACAGACCTTTTGTCCGTCTCGAAATACGTCGACGTTCAACCGCAATTGGCGGCGGTCACTCCAACGATTTTCCATCATACCCTACCCCCTCGAACAATATGATTTCCCGCTTTTCGCAAGGAAGCCAATTATTCCAAGTTACTATGACAATCGCGTCATCCGCTGATCGACTACTGTCATTTTCCCATGATAAACAACGGGAACACCTTAAATGCACCATGGAACCGTTATGTCGTGGCCATTCCGCCATTCAACCAGTTTAATGACAGGTGTTACAACATACGGCAGTGGAGATGTGACGTTCCAGTCGTTCCTCGTAAGGCTACAAATCCTCTGTAGCGAGCCAAAACTCAGGTGGGTACTCCGTTAGTAGATAATACCTAAGTAGCAACAAGCAGGCCAAATTTTACCCAAATCCCGTAACTCGCTTTAAAAACAATAAGCTACATTAGCAATCTATCACTCGTCGGATTTCAAAAACGTGAATCACATCACACTTTGTCAATTTTACCGACATCTAAAATATTTTATGTGCCAATAAAATTAACCGCATGATAATGAAAGATGAATGCGAATACAACGAGTTACTGCTGACAGGATTTATGGCACTACGTTGTAAACAACTACGCAGGATTCGATCAGTTAGGCACGTTCAAACGGAAACGCGAGCACATCCTTTATATTGGCCTTGTGTGCCAGGAACTGGATAAGGCGATCTATCCCCATCGCTACCCCTGAACAATCAGGCAAACCGGCTGCTAACGCATCAATGAGTTGCTGATCCGCGGTCACCGATGGACTACCCCGCCGAACCCGCTCTTGCGAGTCCCGTTGCATTCGTTGTTGTTGTTCCCCGGCATCGGTGAGCTCCTGATAACCGTTGGCCAATTCTTTGCCCTGCAGGAATAACTCGAAACGTTCCGCTACGTTAGGATTGTCAGGCGCGATACGCGCCAGCGCACATTGCGAAGCGGGATACTCGTAAATAAAAGTCAACCGGTCGATACCCAACTGCGGCTGCACTTGATGAGACATGAGAACATCCAGATAAACATCGCGATCCGCGGGGTCAAACGCGGATACTGATAAGCCTGACTGTTGTGCCTTTTGAAACAGCGCTTCGGTTGCGGCGGTTAGGGGATCAATCTCGGCGTAGCGTAAAAATGCGTCCTGATAGCTTAAATACTGGGTTTCTCGTAATTCTTCTTTGACCAGTACTCGAACCAGCTGCGCCACTTCTTTCATCAATTCACGGTAGTGCATGCCGACCCGGTACCATTCCAGCAACGTAAATTCCGGATTATGGTCTGCACCCATCTCCGCCTGCCGGAATACGTGACATAATTGATAAATGGACCCGCTACCGGCTGCCAGTAGACGTTTCATGTGAAATTCCGGCGACGTCATTAAATAGCGCTGCGGGGTAACATCGCCATGTCCTTCATAGTGGGTGATAAAACTGTCAATGGAGGGATCGGTCACTGCGGCGGCGCTAAGCACCGGCGTATCCACTTCCCAGACACCCCGCTGCCTGAAAAACTCCCGGATGCCCTGGAAAACACGGGCACGCAACCGCAAAACATCGAAGCCGGCTTGTGGCCGCCAGCGTTGATCATGCGTTCCGGACGTCATAACAGCAGGGAAAAAACGCTTTTAACGAGCGGGGAAAGAAAAATAGCAACCGCGTGGATCACTCTTTAACGCGGCCGACATATTCGCCGGTCCGGGTATCAACCTTGATGACTTCGCCCTGCTCCACAAACAATGGGACTTTGACCACTGCCCCCGTTTCCAGAGTTGCCGGTTTACCACCGCCACTGGCGGTATCGCCGCGCACGCCGGGGTCGGTTTCGGTAATTTGCAGTTCCACGAAGTTCGGCGGCACAACCGCAATGACATCATTGTTCCACAGGGTGACAGTGCACATATCCTGCTCTTTCAGCCATTTTGCACTATCGCCTACCGCCTCCTGGCCGGCGCCAAGTTGTTCGAAAGTTTCGGGATGCATAAAATGCCAATGCTCACCATCGTTATAAAGGTATTGCATGTCCGTATCCATGACATCAGCAGACTCTACCGACTCGCCGGTTTTATAGGTGCGTTCCACCACGCGCTGGGTTAGCAGGTTCTTGATTTTGACGCGTGCGAATGCCTGGCCCTTGCCCGGTTTAACAAAGTCCACATCGACCACCGAGCACGGTGCACCGTCGATCATCAGTTTCATGCCGGAGCGTAAATCGTTCGTTGTGTATGTAGCCATTTGGTCCTCAATTTGGGAACATTAATGTTTCATGTGAGATTCAAAAAAAGACGCCTATGATACAGCTATCCGCACCAATTTTGCAGGGCCAGCACTGGAAAAATAGTCTCGCGCGGGCGGTACGCGACCCGGCGGAACTCCTGCGTTTACTGGACCTGCCCACCGATTTGCTGCCCGCCGCGCGCCGGGCCGCCGCGCTATTCCCGTTGCGGGTACCGCACAGTTACCTGCGCCGCATTTCCAGAGGTTACGCCGATGATCCCCTGTTGCGCCAGGTATTGCCACTGGGTGAGGAGTTAATCGCAACGGAAGGTTACAGCGATGATCCGGTGGGCGACCTGGCGGCGCAACAAACCCCGGGGCTGTTGCACAAGTATCCCGGTCGCGCATTGCTGGTAGCCACCGGCGCCTGCGCTGTGCATTGCCGGTATTGCTTCCGGCGCAATTTCCCTTATAGCGACTGCAATCCCCTGCCGGATCAATGGCAGCAGGCACTGACTTATATTGATACTCACCCACAGATCCACGAAGTCATCTTAAGCGGAGGTGACCCGCTTTCCCTGTCGGACAACCATCTCGCTGCCCTGTCACAACGTTTGCAGGATATTGACCACTTAAAAACGCTGCGCATTCACACCCGGCTGCCGATTGTAATCCCGGAGCGCGTTTGTGATGAGTTGCTACACTGGATATCAGAGTGCCCCTTAAATGTCGTTATGGTTGTGCACGTCAACCATACCAATGAAATCGACAACGAGGTTAGCGACGCTCTGGCACGACTCAAACAACAGGGGGTTATGCTGTTAAACCAGTCAGTTTTACTCAGAGGGGTGAACGATTCAGAAAATGCATTAAGCGAATTGAGCCATGCGCTGTTTGATGCCGGGATCCTGCCCTATTACCTGCACCAGCTGGATAAAGTCTCCGGCGCCGCGCATTTTGCGGTGGCTGACGAATGCGCGCTACAATTAATGGATGCGCTACGCAACCAGTTGCCGGGCTACCTGGTACCCCGCCTGGTGCGGGAAGTGACCGGTGATTCCAGCAAGCGTCCGCTCGTCAGCCCTGCCTAAGATGCAACGGCAACGACGCCGGCATCGCTACCGGTGCTGGACCGCATTGCGCAAAGACCGGATTGCGAAGCTGAACAAACTTTGTCACTATCGCTAATAATCAATAATAACGATACTGCTAATTGATCGCGTCAACGCGTATTTCATTAAAGTAAACACAAAAACTGACGTAATATCCGATAGATAAGGCGAAATATCGGCCCATCGTGGGGCGCTGGGTTGATATGAAATCACTCATGCGGCGCCGTCACGGACCCTGAGTCACGCCCGCTAATGGAATGTAAGGACATGTATTTTAAGCACTTAAATAACCTGCCGAAGATCGAGTTGACCGCTTCCCGTGCCACCAGACCGCGGCATCATCCACTCCCGGCAAACAGGCAAAGCTCCCCGTGGTAGCAACCCGCCCCAAAGGCCTGTTGAATATCCCGGCTCAGGAACCGCCGGGACCGGATGCGTTTGACACCCGGCCTCATAAAATCAAAAACTGGCTCCGGGAATTACCCATGGGCAATCCGGCGGAATGCGCCAAACAGGTCTATCATGCTTTGCGGGAAACCAATCGGCTGGAGGTCACGGTTAAGGACCGTTTGCAGATGCTGGAGATGCTGACCCATCCCATCGAGGACATTACCGGAAATCTGGAACGTCATTTCGCTAATCTCAATCTACCCATCGCCGAAAAAAACCAGAAAATTGCCGCCCTGTGCATTGAGCTGTATAGCGAACTGGCGCTGGGTTACAAAATTCTCATTGATCAAACCTGGGAGAAACAGCTTAATTTTCTCAACAAAAAAACCACGGTAGGGGAAATCTACCGTGCGATGTTTCACTTGTACCAGATACTGCTTACCTGCTATGAGATCTATATTGATCCCCCGGCCAATACCTGGATGCACATTCACCAACTGTATTTGTACGCCGAAGATAACCAGCTAACAGATGTTCTGCCGCGAAACATCGATCCCGAAGGCCCCGTGCCACGCGCCACGATCGGCGACCTGTATATTCAAATCGTGCTGCTGGGTTTATTATCACCCTTCCGGCTTCGCCAGTCAGAAACCAAAAAGGTGGTCACTGCCCTGAGAGAATGGAGCAAACTTTGCAAGATTTTATCGGCGGAACAGTTTGAGGAAATAACTGGCCATGTTTTGATCAAACAAAATCTGGATTATGCACCAGGGTTTTACTTTCCGGACAATACGGTCAATCATGTCTACACCCGGACCCTGGACACCACCGAGTTGGTCGATCATATCAGTAACCTTGTCGTTACTCAGCCAACCCGCGTAGAGCAAAACACCCGGATTTATGATTTACCGCCTAACGTTGTTAAGTTACTTATTCTGACCTGGAGCGGAAAATCCAAACGGCTTTTTTCCCGTACCACCAAGAATAACGAACTGACACTGAGTATCGGCATCAATGCAACGCATTTCATGATCAGCAATGTTCAAAAACACCACCCCGTGTTAGCGGAAAAAGGGCCTTTCGCCAATTTGGTGAAATCATTGATTGCGGCGGACGACATGCCCGACTTTGGCGAGCTACAGGAAAAAGACGATTCCAGGTTCGACAGCGGTGCGCAATTTGATGCCTCGCCGGTGTTTGGTGTCAGTAACATCAACAACGCCAGCACCGACGTGTGGGACCAGGATTTTGGCAGCAAGGCGCTGGGCGACCGTTATAATTTAAAAATCTGGCAACAAAGCAAAGGTAAAGATCCGGAAAAGCCGTATCACCCGGTGCATTGCGACAATGTTAACGAGAGCGCGACTGGTTATTGCCTGTTCAGCGATCTCAAGCATGAATCTAACCCCACCAAGGTCCAGATCGGGGAACTCATTGGTATCCGCAATGACAAAGACAAAAACGACGATATCATTGATATCGGGATTATTCGGCGTCTTAAAAGTACTGACAAGGGCATTGAACTGGGCATTCAAAAAATGGCGCCCCAGGCCGACGCTATCGCGGTTTGCCTTTATCACAAAAAAAACACTCAGTTGAAATATCAACGTGCGTTGTTACTGCCGACCATGAAACAGCTAAACCAGCCGCTTACCGTGGCGGTCAGCAAGACATTCAGGACCGGCGATGAACTACTGGTCAATAAACTGGGGTTCAAACTCAAGATTCAACTAGCGAAACTCGTGGAAACCACGGCGGAATTCAGCCAGTTTGAGTTTGATGTGCAAAAAACCATCGGGATTGAACCCGCGAAATCATCACTGGAAACCGGTGAATGGAATGATCCCGATGCCGCCTGGACATTAATATGAAGCCGGCACGCCTTTTTAAAACAAAAACCGCGACCGGCTCAGCTCGCACGAACAAACGCCATAAAATGAACAATAAATCGCACCAGGAGTAGACATTGGAAAACGAGAAGATCATTCATCTCATTGTGCTGGTTGAATCCTCACACGACGCCGAGATGCTGGCCAGTTCCTTCCGCAATGCCGGTTATGCGGTGCGCTCCAAACACGTCGAAGATGAAGAAGACTTAACCGCTGCGCTGCAGGAAAAGGTCTGGGACCTGCTGATCGCCTCTCCCACTGTCGGCCACTACACGTCTGTGGAAGCGATCGAGTGTATCAAAGCCGCCGGAAAGGATATCCCCTGCATCGTATTCGGCCCCATCTCCGACCATAACATGGTGCTGGAAAACATCATGTCAGGGGCGGCTTATTGTGTGCCGCCGGAGGAGCAGGAGCTGTTCCATGTGATTGCCCAGCGTGAATTTGACAATTTACGTAGCCGGCGCGCGCTACGTGAAGCCAGAAACATGCTGACGGAAAGTGAAAAGCGCAACCGCGCTCTGATCGACAGCTCCAAAGACGCCATCGCCTACATCCACGAAGGCATGCACATTTACGCCAACCAAAGTTATCTCGACCTGTTCGGCTATGAAGATATGGGTGAAGTGGAAGTCATGCCAATCATGGACATGATCTCATCGCAGGACCAGCAGAAATTCAAGGAATTGCTGCGTACGTTGAGCAATGGCGAAACCCCCAAGGAACAGTTTGAGTTCAACGCCCAGCGTTCCAACAGTGAACAGTTCAAGGCCGTTATGTCGTTTGCGCCCGCCAGTATTGAAGGTGAACCGTGTACCCAAATTGTCATTCACCAGCAGGGTGATAATAAAGAACTGGAAAAACAGCTGGAAATGATGCGCAAGCAGGACTTGCTCACCGGACTGTATAACGGTCAGTACTTCATGGAAGAGCTGAACAACGCGGTAACCCGCGCATCCAAGGGCCAGGGCGATTCCGTGCTGGTATCCCTGGAACCTGATGATTTTCGTAAAATCAAGGATGAGCTGGGCATTGCCGGCAGTGACATTGTCATCACCGATATGGCCAACTTACTGAAGGAAAACCTGGGTAACTACGCCATCATTGCCCGTTTTGCGGATACCGTATTCACCGCCCTGTTCACCAAGTTGCCGCTGGAACAGATCCGCAAGACGATGGACAAAGTGCGCAACATTTTTGAACAACACATTTTTGAAGTGGAAGGTAAAAGCGTTACCACCACCTGCAGTATCGGCATCAACCCGGTGACGGAAACGTCCCCGGACGCCAAGATCCTGATGACCCAGGTCGAAGAAGCCTGCGGTATTGCGAAAAAAGACGGCGGCAATAAAATGCATGTGCATACCATTGCCGACCAGCTCGCCAGCCTCGAGGAAGACCGCGCCTGGATCGAACGCATCAAGC